>JBAWXP010000159.1:0-1500 GCA_037143995.1 Actinomycetota bacterium | reverse complement strand
TCTTCGATGGCCACCCAGGGTTAACACGTATCTTGATGCCCGATGATTGGGATGGTCACCCACAGCGTAAGGATTATCCACTTGGTGGAATTGCCGTTGAGTACAAGGGTGCAACAACTCCTGCACCATCTAATCGCCGGAGCTACCGATGACTACCCAAGATAAATCAAAAAATAATTTGGTTGATCCATACGCATCCTCACGCGAAACGACAGAAGGCACCGTCTTCTCAGTTACTGGTGGCGACTGGGATTCACTCGTCTCTGAAATTGGTGAATCCAAAGAAGAGCGCATCATCGTCAATATGGGTCCACAACACCCATCAACACACGGTGTGCTTCGCCTTGTTCTCGAACTCGAAGGCGAGACAGTTACTGAAGTACGTACAGGTATTGGTTACCTTCACACAGGTATTGAAAAAAATATTGAATACCGCAACTGGACCCAAGCGGTCACATTCGTCACTCGTATGGATTATCTAGCGCCAATATTTAACGAGACTGCATATTGCTTAGCCGTTGAAAAGTTGCTGGGAATTACTAACGATATTCCAGAGCGCGCATCTGTTATCCGCGTTCTGATGATGGAGCTCAACCGAATTTCATCCCACATGGTCGCACTCGGTACCGGTGCTCTCGAACTCGGTGCAATGGGGCCAATGTTCTTCGCCTTCCGCGATCGCGAAATTGTGCTGGATACCTTTGAAGAAATTACTGGTCTGCGCATGAATATGGCATATGTGCGCCCCGGTGGAGTTTCACAAGATCTACCAGCAGGAATGACTGTCAAGATTCGCGAGGTCGTAAAGACTCTGCGCAAAAACTTTGAAGATAATGCCAAGTTGCTTATCGGCAATACCATCTGGATGAAGCGCACTGAAGGAATTGGGTACTTAGATCTTGCAGGCTGTACAACACTTGGAATTACAGGGCCTGTACTTCGCTCTGCTGGACTTCCCTGGGATTTGCGCAAGATGCAGCCATATTGCGGGTATGAAAATTATGAATTCGATGTCATCACAGCAGATACAGCAGATGTCTACGGGCGCTTCTTAGTGCGTATGGCAGAGCTCGAGCAATCACTTCGCATTATTGAACAAGCAATCGATAAGCTCGACAAACTTGAAGGTCAACCTGTCATGGTTGCCGATAAGAAGATTGCCTGGCCAGCGCAACTTGCACTGGGCGCAGATGGACTTGGCAACTCACTCGATCACATCCGCGAAATCATGGGTTCATCGATGGAATCTCTGATCCATCACTTCAAACTTGTTACTGAAGGTTTCCGTGTTCCAGCTGGCCAGGTCTATGCATCCGTCGAATCTCCACGTGGTGAACTTGCTGCCCACGTTGTCTCTGATGGCGGAACACGTCCATACCGTGTGCATTTTCGCGAACCATCATTTAATAATTTGCAATCAACATCTGCCATGAGTGAAGGCGGAATGGTCGCTGACATCATCGGCGCAGTTGCATCTATCGATCCAGTTATGGGAGGCGT
>JBAWXP010000158.1:0-1517 GCA_037143995.1 Actinomycetota bacterium | reverse complement strand
ACCTTATTGCAACAACTACTACAGATATCGATGCTCGTCCGATTTTGAAGAAACTTGCTGCGGAATATCCATCAACTTGGACCTTCGCAGTCGATGGCCTTGTCGGTGCAACACCAGAACTTCTCCTGCGTCTGTCAAAAGGTATGGTCACATCCCGTGTTTTAGCCGGCACCATTCCAAAGACTGGCGATGATGCAAAAGATTTAGCACTTGCAGCATCCTTAGCGCGTTCCTCAAAAGACCTCGAAGAACATGAATACGCCGTGCGCTCAGTTGCCGAAGCTCTCGAACCATTCTGTTCTTCAACAAACGTTCCCGAATCTCCCTATGTTCTACACCTTGCCAATGTTATGCATTTAGCCACAGATGTAACCGGTGCGCTCATCAAATCAAAGCAACGTGTAGATGCATTCTCGCTTCTCAATAGCTTGCATCCATCGGCAGCAGTCTGCGGCACTCCCCGTAACATCGCCTTCGACATCATCGATGAAATTGAAGGTATGAACCGCGGTAGATACGCAGGCCCTGTTGGTTGGATCGATGCAAGTGGCGATGGTGAACTCGGTATTGCACTTCGCACAGGCCAGATCACAGGCAAAGAGATTCGAATCTATGCAGGCTGTGGAATCGTTGCTGGCTCTAACCCTGAAAAAGAGTTAGAAGAGAGCAATGCAAAGATGATTCCTATGAGGTCTGCGCTTCAGAATTAAAGTTACATCGAAGAGACGCTGTTATAGATTCCTTTAAGGAAGTCAGCGCCCACTTCACGTTGTGGTGCAGAAATAACAACAATGCTCAGGCCCTTAATAGGCTCTGAAAGTTCGGTGATGAGCTCTTTCTGTGACCCAATTGTCTTTGCAGAAACTCCCATTGAAGTCGCAATTGCTGCAGGATCCAGGCTATGAGGAGTTCCAAATACCTCTTCAAAACCTGGGACACCTCGTTGTGAGAGCGTTGAGAAGATTCCGCCACCATCGTTATTGATAACAAATATCTTCAAGTTAATTGTCTCTTTATGAATCAAGCCAGTGAGGTCGTGCAGGAATCCAAGATCGCCAAGTACAGCAATGGTCTCTTTACGTTGCGATGCAATTCCAAGGGCCGTTGAAATATTTCCATCAATACCTGCAAGTCCGCGATTGGCAAATGTTTCTACGCCATCACGTGCAACTGCGAAGCCTTCTAGGTCGCGGATTGGGCGAGAGGATGAGATGAAGAGTGATGTTCCGGTTGGGATTCCTGCTGCGATTTCACGGGCAATAAGTTGTTCAGACCATGTTGAAATATCTG
The DNA here is from genome assembly GCA_037143995.1 of Actinomycetota bacterium. Taxonomy (GTDB): domain Bacteria; phylum Actinomycetota; class Actinomycetes; order Nanopelagicales; family Nanopelagicaceae; genus Planktophila. The sequence continues at coordinate 227 of JBAWXP010000158.1, read as the reverse complement.
AAACCATTTTCTGTGCCCGAAGTGAGTACTTATTCCACTTCTCTGCATATTCAGCATCAGCTGGTTGAACTTCGACGACCGGAAGTTGTGTGAACTTTTGATCTGCCATGCGGTCTGAATCAACAGTTGCCATGCGTGGGTCGATAACAATCTCTTTACGTGCGGTCTTGATAAATGCATTGATAGAGCGAGAGAGCGTTGTGCGACCAACGACAACAACTGTGTCT
>JBAWXP010000157.1:0-1538 GCA_037143995.1 Actinomycetota bacterium | reverse complement strand
GGCCGCGTTGTTCTTGAAACAACTATTCCTAAAGTTGCTGCATGGTCTGCTGAAACCCCCAATTTATACACACTTCGCATCGAGCTAGTGAGCCCAAGCGGCACCGTCATTGAAATCTCGCAGCAGCGAATTGGTTTCCGCTCTGTTGTTATCAAGGGACGCGAGATGTTGGTCAATGGCAAGGCCGTCTATATCTACGGCGTTAACCGCCACGACTTCAATCGCCTTACAGGTCGTGTTTTAACGCGTGATGACATGCGTCAAGATTTACTCGAAATGAAGCGTTGGAACTTTAACGCAGTGCGCACATCCCACTATCCCAACGATCCCGCCTTCTACGATCTCTGTGACGAACTTGGTTTCTATGTCATCGATGAAGCAAATATCGAATCTCATGCTTTCTACGATTCAATTTCTAACGATCCTCGTTATGCATCTGCCTTTATCGAACGCGTTGGCCGAATGATTCAGCGCGATATGCACCACCCATGCGTTATTTTCTGGTCACTCGGAAATGAATCAGGTCGCGGGAAGAACCACGAAGCTGCAGCATCTTTTGCTCGCGCACTCGATCCATCACGACCAATTCATTACGAAGGTGGCATCAACGGCAATTGGACTGGTGGTCACTCATTGACCGACATCATCTGCCCGATGTATCCATCCATCACAGCAATTCTTGATCATGCAAAGTCAGGAAAGCAAGATCGTCCATTGATTATGTGCGAGTACTCGCATGCAATGGGTAACTCCAATGGAACTCTTAAAGAGTATTGGGAAGCAATTCATTCAACACCTGGCCTGCAAGGTGGATTCATCTGGGAGTTCTGGGATCACGGAATTGAACAGACGATGGCAGATGGCACAAAGCGTTCTGCATATGGCGGAGACTTTGGCGAAACTCCACACGATGGAAACTTTGTCTGCGATGGAATGGTCTTTCCTGATCGCACACCTAAACCTGCGATGCACGAATTCAAAGCGATTGCTGCCCCTGTCACCATCACAACAGCCAAGGCATCTGCTGGTTCCTTTACAGTCACCAACCGCCAATTCTTCAAGGATCTCGCTGACTTTGAAGCTTTTTGGAGCATCAACCGCGATGGCGAAGTCATCGATAGCGGCAAAGTAGCTCTTCCAAAGATTGCTCCACAGAAGAGCGCGAAGATTTCTATTAAATCTAAATCGCTGCTGAAGCCTGATGCGGCAGGCGAACGCTTTATCAACTTCACTATTGTTCGTAAAGCTCGCACGGATTGGGCGCCTGCAGGACATGAAGTTGCCTGGAACCAATTCGCACTTCCTTCACGGAAAGCATCTATCCCAACATCAAAGACAAATAGCCTCTTTGAGATCGCAGTCGATGATGCTGGCGAAATCCAGATTCCATTTACAGTGCTTGCGCCAGAACTTTCTCTGTGGCGCGCACCTACAGATAATGATCGCATTGGTCGTATCTCAACAAAGTGGGAGCAATACGGTGTTCGCGAACTCGAGCGCACGGATTGCACAATTACCGAAACTTCTAAGTCATACAA
>JBAWXP010000156.1:0-1633 GCA_037143995.1 Actinomycetota bacterium | reverse complement strand
ATTGCCAAGAAGAACCCAACAATTCACGACCTGTTGTGGGCGATATGGAATAACGCAGTGACCAACAGCAACGAAAAGTTAGCTGATGTATGGCGCGCAGCTGCGCTCCGTGGTGGATCGCGCGGAGCAGCTGCAGATCGTGATCTCGATGCGATGATCCAGCTCTTCGACTCTGCAGCTCGTCACATCGAACGCTTTCCAGGTAGCAAACCTGACTCATTCCTAACTGAGATTGCAAAAGAGACAATCGTTACCGATCTTATTACTGCCCGCGGAGTTCGTCCCGATGTCGTTGAAATTCTCACCGTGCACTCAGCTAAGGGGCGCCAGTGGCGCTATGTGTGCGTTGCAGGTGTTCAAGAAGGTGTTTGGCCAAACCTCAAGCAACGCAGTTCTTTGCTAGGTGCAGAACGTTTAGTCGAACGCGTTCGCCACGGAGATGAGCTTGCACAAGTTGCACTCGACATGATTGCCGCTTCCTCTTTAGCTGAGGATGAAGCTCGTTTATTTCATGTTGCAACTACACGTGCCCGCGAATCCTTACTTGTCACTGCAATTACCGCCGAAGATCAGGCACCATCAATATTCTTTGAAGATTTCGCACAATCATTGGGAACGGCAGATTCAGAAGTCGAAGTCCCAAGGCCACTGACAGCAATGGCGCTCGTAGCCACTCTGCGACGTGAAGTAAATCTTTCGGGCAACACAGATGCAGCAGCGCTCCTGAAAACTTTAGGCGCCAATGGCATTCATCTGGCCCAACCTTCACAGTGGCTAGGGTCAGCGCCCATCACTACCGATGCACCAGTTATCGATGCTGGCTCACTTGTTCCGGTCTCTCCATCGGGCGCTGAAAACTTCACTGAATGTGGCCTTAAGTGGTTCCTCGAAAAGAGTGGCGGCACTGATGGTGATTCCACTGCGCAATTACTCGGTTCAGTTATCCATGAATTTGCACGGATAAAAGTTGAAGAACCTGGCATCACAGATGAACAGTTGCAGACTAAGTTGATTGAATCATGGCCGCTGATTGACGATAGCCAAGGATGGATTAGCCACGAATCCCTTGCTCGCGCCAAGAAGATGCTCGAGCGCTTCTCTATATTCCACACCAAATCTCTTGCCGATAATAACCGCACAGTTGCCGCGGTAGAAAAGAGCTTCGAGATCACAGTGGGACGTGCGCTGATTAAGGGAAGCGTTGACCGTATTGAAGTCGATAGCGATGGCAAACATTTCATCATCGACTTTAAAACTGGTAAGAAAGAGATCACAGGAGAAGATGCGAAGACCAACTTGCAGCTCGCGTGTTATCAGTTGGGTGTGATACTCGACGGATTTACAGAGAAATTAACCTCAACGCAAGTATCGGGTGCGCAACTTGTCTATCTAGCTAGCAAGAACAAGAGCTACAGCACTCGCGAACAAGATGCGCTCTCAGATGTTGATGCAACCAAATCAATTCTCGAAGAGATAGCAGTCGGTATGGGTGGGGCAACATTTACCGCCCGCAAGAACGATATGTGCAAACTCTGCAAAGTGAAGCCATCCTGTCCGCTCTACCTCGAAGGTAAGGCGGTACATCAATGATCGAAAAATACACACCCGATCAAGTCGCCGAGATGATTATCTC
>JBAWXP010000155.1:0-1691 GCA_037143995.1 Actinomycetota bacterium | reverse complement strand
GACCAGAACTGGCTGGTTAATACTGAAAAATTCATGTCAACCGATCTGTTGAGGTGAAGAGTGTTATGAAGTGTGGCCACTCCCCCGAAGGAAAGTGGCCACACCTTTAAAACATATGTATTGCTACATATTTACTGCGTTACTTCTAGATACAGATGCTAATTAAGCAACTGAGTCGTAGATGATGACGCCGTTCTTTACAAGGTAACCACCGACTGGAGCTCCACCAATGATGTCGCCGTAACGGTCGAACTTGATGGTTTCTCCGCCTGCACCAATCCATGAACCGTTTGTTACACAGAGCTGAATCGCTGAACGAGTCAACGCGCCCTTTGTAATGCAGTCAAGGAAGATGTTAGTTGCGTTGTAAGCAGTTGTTGAGTAAAGACCAGGAACCTTGATTCCTGTGATCTTTGTGAATTCAGCAAGCTGCGCTGCTGTAAGTAGCTTGTCGAATGGGACGTCAGCTGCTGTGAGACGAACACCTTCTGCAGCCTTACCAGCAAGTCCTGGGAAGTCAGATGTGTTTGTTCCATCGCCTGATGCCAAGATACCTGTGTATCCACCATCGCGAAGTGCCTTGAATAGCTTTGCTGCATCTGTGGTGTAACCACCGTAGATAACAACGTTAGCACCTGATGCTTTTACCTTTGATGCTACAGATGTGTAGTCAGCTGTTCCCTTGGCAACAGAGTCTGTTCCGACAACTGTTCCGAGCTTGTTAGCTGTTGCAAGTGTTCCCTTAGCAAGTGGGCCACCGTATGTTGTCATGTCATCGATTACGTAGAACTTAGGTGATGTAACACCCTTAGCTGCGTAACGAGCAAGTGCTGGTGCCTGGAATCCATCGTGTGCAACGACGCGGTGGAATACTGGGAAGCCACGGTCTGGAGCCTTTGGATCTGTAAGTGAAACTGCAGATGCTGATGGAGCGATCATTGTGAGTCCAGCTGCCTTAAATGCAGGGAATGAAGCGCGTGCTTCACCTGAACATGATGTTCCGATAACGCCGATGATTGCTTTGTTAGCAGCAACACCTGGAGCTACGTTTGCAGCAACTGTACCGTCGCACTGTGAATCAGCCTTAACAAGGGTGACCTTTACCTTTGGGTTCTTTGCATTGTAAAGAGCGATTGCGTAGATCGCGCCAGGAATCTGATCCTGACCGAGCTGTGCATCTCCACCTGTAAGTGGACCTTCGAATGCAAGTGAAACTGTTGTCTTCGCAGCTGCTGATGCTGGTGAAGTTGCAATTACGCCGAGGGCGAGAGTTGCAGCTGCAGCAATAGCAAGACCGCTTACGATCTTCTTATTCATGTAGTGCCTTCCTGTTTTTTATTGCTTGTGTCCCGGGACAGGGAGGCGTAAAGAGTAATGCTCAACCCCTACTTGAGACAAGGCGGAATCCTCCCTTTAGCCGCGTGGGAGATTACTTTCTGATTACAAAATGGTGAGAAATAGAGGACCGAACAGGACTATTTATCCAGGGCTGCTTCTGGCGAAATGACCGCATGTGCAACCTCTTTCATGGTCAAACGACGGTCCATGGCCGCCCTTTGAATCCATGAGAATGCTTCAGGTTCTGAGAGATTGAGCGCCTTCATCAAGATGCCCTTTGCGCGATCGATAATCTTGCGAGTTTCGAGGCGCTCGTGCAGGTCAGCTACTTCATCAGCCAGTGATTTCATCTG
>JBAWXP010000154.1:0-1696 GCA_037143995.1 Actinomycetota bacterium | reverse complement strand
GTCATACATTAATTCGACATCAGGACCGACATGAGCGCGAAGTGCTAAACATAATTCGGCATCGCGCTTGGCATTTCCGAAGGCGTGTAATTTAATCATCAGATAACCAAGTGCTAAGGCTTGATCTGCAATATCTAGAAATTCTGCAATTGATGAGTAAGTAACAGTTGATGCATATGCCGGAAGCTTGGTGCGATATCCACCAAGTAATTGGTGAACTGGTAGACCAGCTTGTTTGCCACCGATATCCCAAAGTGCGACATCTACGAGGTGAGTCAAGTTCGGTGCAAAGCGCTCGATGCGATCTAACTCCCAAACGCGTTCCCATAAGTGTTCACGTTGCAGAGGGTCTTGGCCGATTAACTCATTGCGAAAGCGACGATCTACATAATCTTTGAGAATCACCCCGCGATTGGAAGAGGCAAAGCCAGTGATTCCGGCATCGGTTTCTATGACTAGCCAGCCACCCAAAGTTGAGCCATCTGAGCCAGGGACGCGATCGCGCCAGACGAAGGCAGGCGTAAAACCAGGGCGCTCCTCAAGAATTACCTCAACATTGGTGATTTTCATGAGCGCCTTCTTCCAGAGCCTTGAAAAAGATATCAAAAAGATATATTGAAAATACTATACGAAATAGTATTCCCGCCCCTAGTATTTCTGCAACTGGTCAGATCGGCAACTAGGAGCTGGCGCCAGACTCATAAAGGGGGATACCTTGAAGAAGAAGTACTCACTGATTGCAATCGCTGGTGCGTTTGCAATTGCAGGTACAACAGTGATGGCAATGCCTGCGCAAGCAGCAAAGCCTTCAATCACTATCTGGGTAGATGCGCCGCGTCTACCAGGAGCAAAGTTGTACGCAGAAATCATGAAGGGCACTGTCGATGTGAAGGTAGAACTTCACGCACAGGCAGATCTCGTACAGAAAGTTTCATTATTTAACCGCGTTAAAAAGGGTTGGCCAGATGTTGTATTCGGCCCACCAAATGACGTTTCAGTTCTAGCAGATGCAAATAACGTTTTGCAGCTAGACAAGTACGCTCCAGCTGGTTTCTGGGACGATATGAAAGATGGAAACCAATGGTGTAAGGGTGGCGATGGCCACTGGTATTGCGTAAAGAACGACCTTGCACAGGATGTTCTTTGGGTAAACACCAAGTTGATGAAGGACTTTGGTTACACAGTCCCTAAGACAATGGATGACTTCGCAAAGATCGGTGCAGATATTGCAAAGAACCACCCAGGTTATTCACTAGGTGCTCTTGGCGCACAGGGCTTTTACTCAGGATGGCTATGGCCATCACAGTGCCCGGTTAACCAGGCAACATCAGCAACAGTTGTAAAGATCGCTCCACAATCACCTAAGTGCACACGCGCAGCAGCGCTTGTACAACCAATGATTACATCAGGAGTTATCTCAACTTCAGCTCCTTGGGATGCTGACTTCATCAAGGATTACGGTCAGGCCAACAAGGTTGTCATGACTATCGGACCATCATGGTTCGGTGAATTCGTAATCCGTCCAGCTTCATCATGGGCAGTTCCAGCAGGTCAGATCACTGCTGCACCAATGCCAATGTGGGCCGGCGAGAAGGTTAACTCCTCAGGTGAATTGGGCGGCGGAATGTACACCGTATCTCCACACACTAAGCATCCAAAGGAAGCTCTTGCTTTCGCAGTCTTCATGGTTCAAGAC
>JBAWXP010000153.1:0-1714 GCA_037143995.1 Actinomycetota bacterium | reverse complement strand
GCGCTCAAGCTAAAGATCTTGTTACTAACATCATTTGGCGAGGAATTTCTGGTTTCCCTCTCAATGAAGGCAGCCGATAGACTCTGACTATGAGTCCTAAGAAATCAGAATCCACCTCCAAGACCGACGTTCGCATTGCGATCACTAACGTTGGCAGCGAGCTCCACTTTGAATCACCTAGTACCGCTGCAGAAATTAAAGCCGCGATCACCCAAGCCTTGAGTGCAAATACCCCACTAGTTCTCACTGACATCCGTAGCCGGGAGATCATCGTTCCCGCTGAAAAGATTGGATTCATTGAAATCGGCGAGCAGGCAGAGCGTCGCGTCGGTTTCGGTACTGTATAAATTGAGTACAACTTTCGCCGATCTCCCACTTCGCCCAGAAACTCAACGCGCACTCAGTGCCCGGGGATTTTTGGCACCATTTCCCATTCAAGAACAGGTACTTCCACTTGCTCTCAGTGATGGCGATGTGATTGGTCAGGCAAAGACTGGAACTGGAAAGACCCTCGCCTTTGGTATTCCGATTATCGAGCGAATCATCGCGCCAAAAGATGCCGACATAAAATCCCTTCCCAATCCTGGAAAGCCACAGGCTCTCATCGTTGTTCCTACTCGCGAGCTCTGTGTTCAAGTTGCTAAAGATTTAGAAGTTATTGCAGAAGAGCGCGGCATCCGCATCATCGCCGTTTATGGTGGTCGAGCATTTGAGCCACAGATCGAACAATTGCAATCTGGTGTTGATATTGTTGTGGGAACTCCTGGCCGCTTGCTCGATCTCTATCGACAAGGTCAAATCACTTTGAAATTTATCTCTCGCTTAGTTCTTGATGAGGCAGATGAGATGCTTGATTTAGGTTTCTTGCCCGATGTAGAGAAGATCTTTACTGCAACTCCAGCAAGACAACAGACCATGCTCTTTTCGGCGACTATGCCCGGGGACATCATTGCTCTTGCCCGTCGCTTTATGAATCAACCAGTTCACATCCGTACTCAAGATAATGAAGATGAGAGCGCAGTTGTCTCGCGCATCGAACAACACATCTTCCGTGCGCATGCGTTGGACAAGATTGAAATGTTGGCGAGAATTTTACAAGCAGAGGGTCGTGGACCAACCATGGTCTTCTGCCGCACCAAGCGCACTTGTCAGAAGACGGCTGATGATTTAGCAGAGCGTGGCTTTAGTGCTGCCGCGATCCATGGCGATCTTGGCCAGAGCGCGCGCGAGAAAGCACTGGGAGATTTCAAAGCTGGTAAGAGCGATGTGCTTGTTGCTACCGATGTTGCCGCACGCGGTATTGATATTGATGGCATCACCCACGTTGTGAATTACCAATGCCCTGAAGATGAGAAGACATATGTCCACCGCATTGGCCGCACCGCTCGTGCCGGTGCACATGGCATTGCAGTTACCTTCGTTGACTGGGATGACATGGCTCGCTGGAAAATGATTGACCAGAGCCTTAATTTAGGACTCCCAGAACCACTCGAGACATACTCGTCTTCGGATCACTTCTTCGAAGCGATGAAAATTCCACAAGGTGTTACAGGAACCGCAGATGGCAAGCCTAAAAAAGTATCTGCGCCAACAACGTCGCGCGATGATCGCAGACCCGAGAAGCGAGATTCTGCTCCTAGGAAATCTGAAGCAAGGAAATCTGAACCCAAGAAGTCAGAAGCAAGTTCACGAGTTCGCACTCGTACTAAGAAAT
>JBAWXP010000152.1:0-1796 GCA_037143995.1 Actinomycetota bacterium | reverse complement strand
ATACATTTCTAACCGATAGGGCAGCGTTTTCGATGCGCGATACATTTACGCCTCCTTTCCAATTGTTAAGTCATCTCCGATAAGTTCAATAAAGATTTCTTCTAACGTTCCGGCACGCTTACCGGCCTTGGTTAGAATCTTTTTCATTGTTCCGTAGGTGATGAGTCTGCCTCGATGCATCAAGACAACATGAGTACAGGTTTGCTCAACTTCAGCTAGTAGGTGAGAAGAGACAATGACAGTTTTGCCGGTCTTGGCATAGCGCTTTAGTACTTCGCGCATGGCTTTTATTTGTTGTGGATCTAGGCCATTAGTTGGTTCATCTAGAACTAATAAGTCAGGTAATCCAAGCATTGCTTGGGCTATCGCGAGGCGCTGGCGCATACCTTGAGAGTAAGAGCGAACTTTCTTATTAAGTGCGCTACCTAAATCAGTTATTCGAATTGCGTCTTCAAAATATGGCTCATCAGTTCGGCCAATTGATTTCCAATAAAGCTCCAGATTTTCTCGACCAGTTAAGTGTGGCAAGAAACCAGAACCTTCAACGAAAGATCCAAGATTGGCAAGGGTTGGTGACCCCGGATAAATTGGATGACCATTAATGGCGATCTCACCTTCGGTTGGAAAGATCAGTCCCATCAACATGCGAAGCGTTGTTGTCTTACCTGCACCATTTGGTCCAAGTAATCCGAGAACTTGGCCGCGCTTAACTTTAAAGGAGAGTCCATCAACTGCCTTATAGCCGTCCTTATAAACCTTGGAAAGATTTGAGACGGTAACAAGCGAGTCACTCTCTTCCATTGGTTCGGTGTTGTGGCGTGGTCGGCGCAGATAGATCGCAACGATTGCCAAAATAATTGCGAGGAAGCCAGCGATTGGCCAGCCAATCAAAGCTGCGTGATTCACCGCAGTTGTGAAAGTCATTTGTGAAATGAGAATTGGCGATAACGCAGTTATCGCGTATTGCCGACCATCTTGTGGGAGAGCGTAACCTTGATCGGTCGTCGAGATGCCTACTGCAATCTTGTCGCCAATAGCTGCATCAAGAACAGTGGCTGGTAATTGAATTGTGTAGTCAGAGCCGGTGCTGGCGATGTGAGTTAGTCGAACGGCGCTAACAATTCCATTAGGTTGCTTTGTTTGATCAGATGCAGTGCGCACAACAAGTGAGAAGAATAGAGTTGCATCGCTCTTGTTAGATAAGATCCGAATTTTTACTGACGATCCACCAACAACATGCATCGGTTTAGTTAAGACTGCACTCTCCAAAAATCCGCTCTGCCCTGGAAGGAATGCAGCACTTACGCCACCTATATTGCCTGCTATTGCGAGAGCAGAACCGACGCCCGGCAATGAAGATATGGCTCCTGGGATTCCACCAATTGGTGCCACCAAAGCGGTATAGGGAACTGCTATTTCAACTGGAAGAGATGGTGCTGCTAGCGGTAGCTCTGAACTGATGAGATATTTCGGAATCACTGATGAATCTACAAGTGAGATTGAGCCATTTGTATTAGTGATCTGGAAAGTTGGGAAGCTCTTCTTAGCGCCATTCAAATAAATATCAAACCAACTTGCAACACTCTGATGAAGTCGAGCCGATTCATCAGTGCCACCATCATGTCCACCACTGTGCCAAATCATTGCTAACGGAGTTTTTGGATGTGCGGCATGAATTTCATTCGCAGTCTTGATTGACTCGGAGAGCGGGAATAACGAATCTGCCTCACCCTGCATCAAGAGCGTTGGGGCGGTGATTCGATTTGTAATAGTGGATGGTGAGGATGCACTTAGAA
>JBAWXP010000151.1:0-1798 GCA_037143995.1 Actinomycetota bacterium | reverse complement strand
GGTGGGTGGTTAAAATTTTCCTACCAAGCAGCACGTGTATGTGCAGCGCTTCGTATTTCTCCAAACTTTCTGACCTTACTAGGTCTTGGAACTGCCATTGCAATGGGGCTCTCTACCTATGCGGCTGTCTCACTTCTCTTGCTTGCCATTTCGCTCTTCTTCGATGGGATTGATGGAAGCGTTGCAATTCTGCGCGGCAGCGAAAGCAGATGGGGGTCGGTGCTTGATTCTGTTGCAGATCGCATCTCTGAAGCTTTCTGGCTTTATATGGGATGGCGCCTTGGAATCCCTGCCTGGTTGGTCATCACAATGTGGACTGTTGCATCGACACAAGAATATGCACGCGCACGTCTTGCCTCTCTTGGCCATTCAGAAGTTGGTGTAGTTACTCCAACCGAGAGACCCGTCCGCGCAATCTTTATGGCCTTTGCACTTCTCTTCTACATTTTTGATATTCCAGGAACCTTGGTGATGTCTTACGCTTTCCTTGCACTTCTTCTCTTTAGTTTCTTGCAGGTAATGCGAGCAGCTAAGAAAGTATTGGCTAATCGAGGATAGCTAGCGCGACCATTTCAGCGCTTAATCCGACAAGTGGTAATCCACCGCCTGGGTGAGCCGATCCACCTACTAAATACAAGCCCTTCACTGGCGAGCGATTCTTCGCTCGAGCAAACGCTGACCGAGCACCGTTGCTCGATGTTCCATAAATGGAACCGCCAGGAGCATTGACGCTACTTTGTAAATCAAGAGGAGTGCGGATTTCAAATACTTCCAGTCGATCACGGATTGGAATTCCTGCAGCTTCTATCTGATCAATGATGGAATTTGCATATTGTCGATTGAAGTTCTCATCACTCCAATCGAAGCTATCGCCTGTCGAACTGTGACGCGGTGCATTGACCAAGACGAACCAGGCTTCATGGCCCCGATCCTTGACCATCAGTGGATCGCGAGGTGCGCAAATATAAATTGTCGGTTTTTCAACCGGCGTCTTTGTCGTAAAGATGGATTCAAATTCGAGGTCATAATTTTCAGGGAATAAAATTGTGTGATGCTCAAGAGGTGCTGCCTGAGATGGCTTGAGTCCGAGAAGTAATGAGAAACCAGCAAGTGATGGCTCTTGCTTAGCCAATTGCTTGCGGATCTTTACTACTTTATTTGTTGGTGCCAGTAACTTTTCATAGACAAATTGCGCATCCGCATTTGCCACGACTCGATCAAAACTCTCTCGATGTCCATTGACCATAAGGCCTGAGACTTTGCCGCCGGTGAGAACGATCTCTTGAACATACGAATTGAGGTGAATTACTACGCCAAGCTTTTCGCATCTATCTGTGATTTTCTCCGAGAGCGTGCCGACTCCACCCTTGATATGCCAAGCGCCAAACGCTTCTTCCACAAAGGCGATAGTTGAAAGGACTGCAGGGGCGAAGCGAGGGTCTGAACCGCTATATGTTGCATATCGGTCCATGATTTTTGCAAGGTATGGGTTCTTGATATGTAAGCCACGCAGAGATTTCCACGGAGCAATAGTCTTTAAATCTTTAAGCAAACGCGGGCGCTTCAGCAACGATGCAGGAGATTTCAGCTCGGATTCGATAAATGGTTCGCGGGATACATCCCACATTGCTTCGGCCTGCAACAGAGCTTGATCCCATTCAGCTGCAGCCTCTGCGCCTAGTGAATCTTCAATTGATGCAAGCGTCTTCTTACGAGATAAGTTTGCAAATTTAACCGATTTACCATCGTGGAATCGGTAGTCAAATGATGGGTTTACTTCCTGTAATTCAAGGACGCG
>JBAWXP010000150.1:0-1818 GCA_037143995.1 Actinomycetota bacterium | reverse complement strand
CCATTGATGAAATTCTGTAACTTCTTCACGATTTATGCCTGACCCTTCGTAGCGCGAACCATCTGATCACCATGATCGTATGGATGTCTTGTATATGTCTCGAGCCAGCGAGCAATCGTGTATTTACCAGCCTCGGTGTGCTCGCCAAATTTTTCGAGATCGCTTTCAGTTAAGCGCTTGATGACATCGAGTGATGCAGCGCGCACTGCTGCATAGACTGCAATTGAATTGGCAACATCGCCATCGGCATAGGCCAGCTTTGGCTCATTTGCCCACGCAGCTTCGTCATAACCTTGAATGATGGAACCCTCTGGTTCTGCGACTAAGCGGCGCAATCGCGCATATGACTGCGCCTCTGAATCTGCCATGTGATGGATACATTGACGTGCAGACCATTCATTCTCAGCATGAACATCCATTAACTCTGGTGTTACTGCGCGAGCAAGATTAAGAAAATATTGTGATCCTGCTTCATATGCCGCAGCTGCTTCTTTCATATCCACTGATGTCATGGAAGTGATACTAGTTAATTCTTCTCTTTCTCGGAAGCAGCTAACTGGCCACATGCCCCATCAATTTCACGGCCGCGGGTATCTCGGACAGTAACGGGAACTCCATAGCCCTCAAGGATGCGAACAAACTCTGCTTCATCTTCACGACGTGATGCAGTCCACTTCGAACCAGGGGTCGGGTTGAGTGGAATGAGGTTTACATGAGCATTGCGATTTTTCAATAATCGACCAAGTAGATCAGAGCGCCATGATTGATCATTGATATCGCGAATAAGTGCGTACTCGATTGAATATCGGCGGCCAGTCTTCTTCTCATACGCATCCGCTGCTGCCAATACTTCACGGACATTAAATCGATTATTAATTGGAACAAGGCTGTCACGGAGTTCGTCATCAGGTGTATGAAGTGAAACCGCAAGTGTGCAGTTGATTCCTTCATCCATAAGCTTTTCGATTCCATTCACAAGACCCACGGTCGAAACCACTACTGAACGGGCCGAGATTCCAAGTCCATCAGGATTCGGGTCTGTGATATTACGAAGAGTGCGCACTACTGCGTTGTAGTTGGCAAGCGGTTCGCCCATTCCCATAAAGACGATATTGGAAAGTCGCGTTGGTCCACCAGGCATCTCGCCATTGGCGCATGCACGTGCTGCTGCAACAATTTGATCTGTAATCTCTCCCGCAGAAAGGTTACGAGTCAGACCTGCTTGTCCTGTCGCGCAAAATGGACAGTTCATTCCACAACCAGCTTGCGATGAAATACAGACGGTTGTGCGATCTGTGTAACGCATCAAAACGGATTCGACGAGAACTCCATCGTGGAGCTTCCATAAATCCTTACGCGTCATTCCACCATCAGTGGTGCGAGTTGTTACGAGTTCGATTAATTTTGGAGTGAGCGCATCAGCGATTGTTTGGCGCTCGGCTGCTGGGATATCAGTCCACTCTTCAGGATCATTCGAGAGATGGGCAAAGTAATGTGTGGCAACTTGTGCTGCGCGAAATGGTTGAAAGCCAAGCTCTTGCGCAAATGCTTTACGTTCGGCAGGTCCAAAATCTGCAAGATGCTTAGGAGCTTTCTTGCGTTGTACTGGTTCGTCGAAGACGAGCTTTAATTCTGTGGGGCGTTCTGTTGTCATAACAACCCTGACTCTTGTGCACGACGCACTACTTCAAGCGCGAGCCACAGCGCAGGGGCTGCAAAAAGAACTGAATCAAGGCGATCCATAATTCCGCCGTGGCCTGGCAATAAGTTACCCATATCTTTAATTGCCATATCGCGCTTGAGCGCTGATTCAATGAG
>JBAWXP010000149.1:0-1887 GCA_037143995.1 Actinomycetota bacterium | reverse complement strand
CCTATTGTGGTGATGTTTGCCATCGGATTTGGCTTCGCCGCATTCTCTGTGGGTATCGCAGCCGTTACCGGCCCTGCTCGATATAACCGCGCAAAGCTTGAAGCATATGAATGCGGAATCGAACCATCACCGCAAGCTCTGCAAGGTGGACGTTTTCCGGTGAAGTACTTCCTTACAGCGATGCTCTTTATCGTCTTTGATATTGAAATCGTCTTTCTCTATCCATGGGCAGTGACTTTCGACAAGCTCGGTCTCTTTGGATTAGTTGAGATGACAATATTTATTGCAACAGTCTTCGTCGCATATGCATATGTGTGGCGTCGCGGTGGATTGGAATGGGATTAACTCGTGGGTCTAGAAGATAAATTACCAAGCGGAATTCTTCTCTCAACTGTTGAAGGTCTCGCCGGTTACATGCGCAAGAGCTCGCTCTGGCCTGCAACATTTGGTCTTGCCTGCTGCGCAATTGAAATGATGGCGCTGGGCTCTGCACCTAAGCACGATATTTCTCGTTTTGGTATGGAACGTTTTTCTGCATCCCCTCGTCAAGCAGATCTTATGATCGTTGCAGGTCGCGTGTCACAGAAGATGGCGCCAGTACTTCGACAGATTTATGATCAAATGACAGCGCCAAAGTGGGTTATCTCCATGGGCGCATGTGCATCCTCTGGTGGAATGTTTAATAACTACGCAATCGTGCAAGGCGTTGATCACGTTGTGCCCGTTGATATTTATCTTCCAGGGTGTCCACCACGTCCAGAACAGTTGATGGATGCAATCATCAAGCTGCACACTCTTATTGGCGATACCAAGTTGGGTCCAAATCGCGAAGCGATCATCAAGGAAGTTGAACTTGCTGCCATGAATGCCAAGCCAACGATTCAAATGACAGGGCTACTGGCGTAAATGAGTGAAGATCAGAAAGGTATGTTCGGAAGCAGTGGCACCGGAGATACGTCAGGGTATGGCGGACTAGTTCGCCTAGCAGCCTCTACGGGTTCAACCGAGCGCCCCTTTGGTGGATATTTCGATAACGTGGCCGATGATCTCGAGCGCGCATATCCAGATTTCGCAGATGCCATTACTCGCGTTGTTGTAGATCGCGGCGAACTTACTCTTCATATTAAGAAATCACGCCTTGTTGAAGTTGCCTTTATTTTGCGCGACAAACTCAACTTTGAAATGTGTATGGGCGTCTCTGGTATTAACTACCCAGATCGCGCAGGCGCAGAACTCGTTGCGGTCTACCCACTTCTTTCGATGACAAAGAACCAGCGTGTTCGTCTAGAAGTTGCAACATCAGATCTTGATCCACATATTCCATCTGTTGTTGAAGTATGGGCTGGAAATAATTGGCACGAGCGCGAGACATTCGACATGTTTGGAATCATCTTCGATGGCCACCCAGGGTTAACACGTATCTTGATGCCCGATGATTGGGATGGACATCCACAGCGTAAGGATTATCCACTCGGTGGAATTGCCGTTGAGTACAAGGGTGCAACAACTCCTGCACCATCAAACCGCCGGAGCTATCGATGACAACCCAAGATAAATCAAAAAATAATTTGGTTGATCCATACGCATCTTCACGCGAAACGACAGAAGGCACAGTCTTCTCAGTTACTGGTGGCGATTGGGATTCACTCGTCTCTGAAATTGGTGAATCTAAAGAAGAGCGCATCATCGTCAATATGGGACCACAACACCCATCAACACACGGTGTGCTTCGCCTTGTTCTCGAACTCGAAGGCGAGACAGTCACTGAAGTACGTACAGGTATTGGATATCTGCATACAGGTATTGAAAAAAATATTGAATACCGCAACTGGACCCAAGCGGTCACCTTCGTCACTCGCATGGATTATCTAGCGCCAATATTTAACG
>JBAWXP010000148.1:0-1891 GCA_037143995.1 Actinomycetota bacterium | reverse complement strand
AAGTCAGCTACGAGGGTTCGAATCCCTTCGGGGCTACCACGCAAAAAATCTTTACCGTTATCTAATGCAGAAAGAACTTCACCCTGCTAGTTTTTCATTCATGAATACACCTACAGTCACAATTTCCAAGGATCAACATATCTGGAAGTACGAAGCGGATATGAAGCCAGTAGTTTCTGTTCAGCCAGGAACTGTCATTGAGATTGAGACATGGGATTGCTTTACAGGTCAGATTCAGAGCCAAGAAGACACACTTCTCTCACTTGATATGAACCGCGTCAATAGCGCAACTGGTCCCATCGAAGTTATAGGTGCAGAGCCAGGAGATTCACTTTCTGTAACGCTGATTGATATCCAACCTGGATCAAAAGGTTCTGCGATGGTTATCCCTGAGTGGGGTCAACTCATCGATAAAGCGCAAGCTCCTACAACGCGTATCTTTAAGGTCAAAGATGGCGTCATCACAATGGAATCGAATGGAGTTACATTTCCAACGCGTCCAATGTTTGGCGTGATTGGTGTTGCTCCTGCAAAAGGTGAATTTGGTACCTTCTTTGCTGATCGCCATGGCGGAAATATGGATGATCATCTCAACGGAATTGGTGCGACAGTGCACCTTCCTGTATTTCAGCCAGGCGGAATGCTCGCAATCGGAGATATGCATGCATCGATGGGTGACGGTGAAATTTCTGGCACTGGCGTTGAAATCGGTGGAAAAGGAATTATTAAGGTTGATTTAATTAAGGGCAATGCAGGTGGCTGGCCAATTACCGAACTCAAAGATTCGTGGGTCACTCATGGAACTGCACGATTTATTGAAGAAGCTCTCAAGATCGCATGCGAAGAAGCAGCCAAACTTCTCGTTGATGAATGGGGCTTTACTATTGAAGATGCCTACATCTTCTTATCGGTTGCAGGAGATCTGGGCATCGCCCAGAATATCCACCCATTCCCTAATGGTTTCGCTGTTGCAAAGATGCGTGTACCTAAGCTTTCACGCACACCAAAGCCCTTTAAAAATATGTAAATTCAGCACGAATGTGCTTGCTTGATAGTTGTAAGGCGCGGGAAACTTTAGCCATCGACAAAGTGGACGACCCATCTGCTTACGAACTATAAGGAGAACATCTGTGGCTCAACTAGAACGCAATGCCGTTGGATTGCGCGAAGTCGTATTCCAATCAATCTGTTCCATGGCACCAGGTGCGGCAATCGCTGCATCGATTCCTTTTGGATCACCACTTGCAGGCGGTGCACTTCCGCTCGCTGTGATCTTCGCATTCTTCGGAATCTTCTTCACCGCATCAAGTATCGGACAGTTAGCTGCACATATTCCTTCAGCAGGATCAGTTGCTACCTATAGCGCAGTTGGTCTGCGTCCATGGGTGGGATTCCTTGTTGGTTGGGCATATGCAGCAGTTGAAATCTTGATCGTTCCGCTCGTTATGTTGCAACTTGGTTACACCGTCGCTGGCGAATGGAATGCAGAACAATCATCATTCTCAACTGGCAACTGGTGGATCTTCACCGTTGCAGGAACGTTGCTCGTAGGCGGAATCGTCTATAAGGGCGTTCGCTCATCTGCACGCACCGGAGTTATTCTCGGTGCTATCGAAATTGGTGTATTCCTTGTTGTTGGAATCATTCTTGTTATTAAAGCTGGTGGAAATAACGATCTCGCAGTCTTCTCACCACATTATGCAAATGCTGAAGGATTCACCGGCTGGTCAGGCGTCATCGCAGGGTCAGTCTTCTGTCTCCTTGCATTCTCAGGCTTTGAAGCAGCAGCACCACTTGCTGAAGAGACAGAGAATCCACGTAAGAACATTCCTAAGGCTGTTATGTATGCAACGCTCTCAATCGGTGCGCTCTATGCATTTACAACATATGC
>JBAWXP010000147.1:0-1897 GCA_037143995.1 Actinomycetota bacterium | reverse complement strand
GGGTTTACAAAGAAGAGTTCGAAGTGAGAATTCTCGAGCAAATATTGAGATACGCCATAGCTTGCTCGATCTGGCTTATCAGAGATGCCCACAACTGCCACTGTCTTAGCTATTCGAAGTAACTCTGGAATTTCTGCTGGCGTCACGGTCATATGGCCATCCTAGTCAGGCGTAAACTGACTCTCAATGTTAAAGCGAATCTTTAAGTTATTTACCGACCGCAAGATATGGGTTCGACAGATAGTCGTTGCAGGAATATCTGGATCTGTGGCTTGGTTCGTTGGTGATCTACTCGTTCCGCACGGGGGAGTTGTCGCAGCAATCGTCTCAACGCTCAGCATTCGTATCTCACTTCACAAATCACTACGCGAAGGCTTTGGCCAGATAGTTGGTACAGCTATTGGCGCAGGTGTAGCGCTATTAACAGTGAGTGTCTTTAACTTTGGATTTATTGCAGTAGGAACAACGATTATTCTCTGCGCTGTTGTGGCACGAGCGCTGCACCTGGGTGAAGTTGCTTCAGTGAACGTTCCAGTTACAGCACTGATTGTTATCGGTCCAGGAATTTCAGGATCTACTGCTGTTCACCGATTAACCTCTACGCTCATCGGCGCCGGCATTGCAATCGTCTTCTCGTATTTTTCACATCCCAATACACCTATAGATCGCGCCCGAGTGCAGATAAAGGATGTCAGCGAAAAAGCTGCAGCATTATTGGCAAAGATGTCTGAAGGTGTCGCAGCTGGTTACACCCAGAAGGATGCAGGTAATTGGCTCGCACAGGCACGTCTCTTAGTAGAAGAAGTGCCGGCAATCCGCGCACAATCAGTTGAAGCGCGAAGCCATGCGCGCTGGTTTCCAACAGCGGAAAAAGATATTGCCGAGGAGATGTATATCGAAGGTATTGCGACAGAACATACCTTGGTACAAGTTCGAAGCATTGCCCGCACTCTCTTTGACTCTGCCGTGGAAGGTGGAATTGCAGATTCCACCAAGAAGCAGATTGCCGTCGCGTTATCTGCAGCAAGTTATGCGATATCCGCCCATATTGATCTACCTGATGACATCAACGATTTCAGCTCATCTCCTGCAGATGATGCTCGTGAAGCCGGCTCTGCCCTTGCTGAAACTCTCATTGAAGATGGCGATGATGTTGATCAAGAGCAAATTGTGCGAGGTCTTTCGATTGTGGGAAATATTGGAGTGATTGCCGACTCACTTGACCAGAATTCACCTGCTCTCACAGATGTCATCACACCTGATGAACCTTCTAAAGCTCGCATCCTAGAAGTTTCTCCTCTTGAGCAATCTGTGACGCTTTGGAATAGAATTGTTAAATCGATTAGAAAGTACTTCTAGGGAGCCCCAATGTGTAGCAAAGTTGCATGCAGTAAATGTGGAAAGCCAACATGGCAAGGTTGTGGCGAGCATATTGAGGAAGCGCTCCAGGGAGTTGCACTAGAAGATCGTTGTACCTGTAAATGAAGGCAATCCAGATAACAGCATTCGGTGGACCTGATGTCATGAAGTACGTGGATGTTGTAGATCCCGTCGCAGGTGCTGATGAAGTAGTTCTTGATGTCACTGCAGTGGGTATCAACTATGCAGATACCCACCAGACAGAGAACTCATATCTTTCGCCACAGACTCTGCCAATGATTCCTGGTATTGAAGTTGTTGGAACCCATGATGGAAAGCGTTATCTTGCAAGCGTTTCATCTGGGGGATATGCACAGAAAGCAATTGCACATAAGTCAGTTCTCTTTCCCATTCCAGATGCAGTGACTGATGAGCAAGCGCTCTGTATGTTGGTGCAAGGCGCAACAGCGTGGCATCTGCTTAAGACAATGGGCAATCTGCAGAAGGGTCAATCAGTTGTTGTTCATGCAGCAGCTGG
>JBAWXP010000146.1:0-1971 GCA_037143995.1 Actinomycetota bacterium | reverse complement strand
TTGAGCAAGTTCATGGCTGGAGAGCCGATAAAGCCTGCTACGAAAGCATTTGCTGGGTTGTCATAAAGATTACGAGGTGTATCAACTTGTTGTAGCAAGCCATCTTTAAGAACTGCAACACGATCACCCATTGTCATAGCTTCAACTTGGTCGTGAGTTACATAAACTGTTGTAATTCCTAAACGACGCTGTAATGCAGCGATCTGTGTACGAGTTGCAACACGCAACTTCGCATCAAGGTTTGATAGAGGTTCATCCATTAGGAAAACCTGAGGTTCGCGAACGATTGCGCGACCCATAGCTACGCGCTGACGTTGTCCACCAGAAAGCGCTTTTGGCTTGCGCTCTAGATATGGCTCGAGGTCAAGCAACTTAGCTGCTTCAAGAACGCGACGTTCACGTTCTTCTTTTGGAGTTCCAGCGATCTTTAGTGCGAAGCCCATATTTTCTGCAACTGTCATGTGTGGGTACAACGCATATGACTGGAATACCATCGCGATATCGCGATCTTTTGGTGCAACGTTTGTTACGTCGCGATCACCAATCAAGATTCTTCCGTTATCGACTTCTTCAAGTCCTGCCAACATACGAAGTGATGTTGACTTTCCGCAACCTGATGGGCCAACTAGAACTAAAAACTCACCATCATTAACAGTGAGATTTAATTTATCGACTGCAGGTGCAGTTGTTCCTGGGTAGATACGTGATGCGGCTTCGAAAACTACTGATGCCATGAGATTGCTCTCCTTCTCCGGGCAGGTACGTGCCCGACGGTCCGTGGATGAAGGTGATGGTCCGGGTGGACCAACGCACCGAAGGTTACGCGTAAAGGAGCAAATTGGCTAGACCGGCACTTCGGGCATTGCCGTATAGTTGGACACCTAATGGAGACTCACTCGGTCGGTACGTTATTTGCAGATCTAGCTCTGGTCGCTGGCCTTATCTTGTTGGCCGCCCTCTTTGTTGCCGCTGAAATCGCCCTTATCTCATTGCGTGAGAGCCAGATTCGCCAGATTGCTGGCCGTGGAAAACGAGGCGCTCGCGTTGCAAAGCTTGCTGAGAATCCGAACCGATTTTTAGCCGCGGCCCAAGTCGGTGTCACCGTGTGTGGATTTTTATCGGCTGCCCTCGGCGCCGAAAGACTAGGTGGCTATGTCATTCCGTGGTTGGAAGAAAAAGGTTTTTCAACGGGGCTGAGCACAACCCTTTCAATTATCGGCGTCACCCTTGTTATTGCGTATTTCTCACTGGTCTTTGGCGAACTTGTCCCAAAGCGCCTTGCCTTATTTAGAAGTGAGGAGATCTCACTTGCTTCTGCTGGATTAATTGATGTGATTGCAAAGATTTTCCGTCCTGTTATTTGGTTGCTCTCAAAATCAACAGACTTTGTGGTGCGCGCATTTGGAATAGATCCTAAAGAGGCTAGAAGCCAAATCTCTGAAGAAGAGCTACTCGACCTTGTGGCTGGCCATGCCGCGCTAAGTGATGAAGAACGAGACATTGTTGAAGAAGTCTTTAACGCCTCAGAGCGCCAAATTCATGAAGTCATGGTTCCACGTACTGAAGTTGATTTCATGGATGTCTCATTAACTGTTGGCAAGGCTATTGATTTAGCAGTCGATAAAGCACACTCTCGTTACCCAGTCATTCGTGGTTCTTCCGATGAAGTCATCGGGTTTATCCATGTGCGCGATTTACTTGATACTTCTTTGGCAACCAAAGAAACAAAGATAATTGAACTAGTTCGATCAATAATCTTTTTGCCTGGAACAAAAGGAATTCTGCCCGCACTCTCTGAGATGCGCGAGCAAGGCCAGCATGTAGCAATCGTTCTCGATGAATACGGTGGCACTGATGGCATTGTGACCTTGGAAGATTTAGTGGAGTGCTTAATCGGTGATATCAGAGATGAATATGATGAAGTCGAAACAGATATTTCCGTGGAATCTCGCACGGGAGATTTTGAAGTTG
>JBAWXP010000145.1:0-1984 GCA_037143995.1 Actinomycetota bacterium | reverse complement strand
GCCTCTTTCCTTAAGTAGCGTTCGGCAAGCCTATATGAGGTGAGGCTGAAATGTTTAGTGGGGCCTCTTACTTGCCGGCTTTACATTTCTCGGAGCAATACTTCACATTCTCCCAATCGCGGGCCCACTTCTTGCGCCATTCGAATTCGAGGTTGCAGCGCTGGCAAATCTTCGGCGCGAAGCCATTCTTGGTCTTTGCCTTCATGGGGACAGGTTACAAACAAATAGGGCTCCGCTAACGCAACGGAGCCCTAAAACTTTCTGCTGTGTGTATTTCTCCACTTGTGGGTTTAGTTGCTATCGAGAAAGACGGGAATCACGATCTCGTTATAGTGCAGAAACCCTGGCTTAAATGGCGGATCGAAGCGACAGATGCGAGTTTCATCCGAGAGTGCAATGTTCTCTGTGGCGGCAGCTGCTCTAAGTTCTCTCACCATCTGATTGGATTTCGCTTCTGTAGCGCGACCGCGAAATGAAGTTGCGATACATGTTTCGGTATCAAGATCGCGCAAGATCACTTGTGGATCATTGGGGTGGGGCAAGTGACCAAAAGTGCTGCCTGATGGCATAACAAATGAGACAAACCATTCATCTGTGGCTGACTTTGCTTTCTGGGCAGAGATAACTGGTGCGGTCATAGCAATCTTCTCTGAGCGCTTATTGCCTTGAGAGATGTAATTAAAGAGTGAGCGAAACGCTGTGCTTGCAGCAGTTGAATACTGCGCTGAGACTTTTACCTCAGCGATGACACATGGTTGATATTCGCGAAGTTCGAAGTCGCTATAGGTACGAACTACTGTGAATTCTTGACGCGCAGTCATGTGTGAAGTCTACTTCGCTTTGAATGTGTTCACCGCTTCTATCGACTTTCAGTGGCTTCGGGACTACCTTCGCATCTAGATATTTGAGCTGCTTGGAGAGAGGCGCACGCAATGGATACACAGATTGTTCGGGCGGTCAGAGCGCTTCGAATTAACTTCTTCTTCATGGGCGTGCTTGCTGGTGGATGGTCAACTCGTATCCCAGAACTCAAAACCGCGCTTCACATGAGTGATGCGACTTTAGGTCGAACGCTTATTGGTTCTTCGTTGGCGGCACTTCTTTCATCTCGAATAACTGGGAAGTTGATCCGTGGGCTAGGCACAAAGAAGGTCTTCTACTTGGGAAGTGCGATTTTCCCACTTGGATATCTGCTGGTTGCATTTGCGCCGAACGCCTTCTTCGTCTTCTTGGGAATCTTCTCTTTCGTCGTTGGCTATATCTTCTTGGACAATCCACTCACATTGATCGCTCAAGCACTTGAAGCGAAAGAGGATCGTAAATATTTGTCGGGTTTCCATGCCTTTTGGTCGTTTGGCACCCTCTCTGCTGCTTTCTTTGGATCTTTTCTTATTGGACACGTGAAGTACTCGTATCACTTAACGGGAATCGCTGTCATTGTCTTTACTGTCTTGATCTTTACGGCGCGTACTCTCGAAGATAAAAAAGAGAGTGATCAGCAGAAGACGGAGAGCGCCCTCGAATGGTTTGGCCCTTTCGGTCGCGTGATATTTGTTGCTGCAATTGGCATGATGTTTTCAAATAGCGCCGAGTGGGGTGCTACAGATTGGTCTGCTCTCTTCTTGCGCGATGTCATTGGCATTACCGGCTCTTCTTACGTCGGCGCATATCTGGCATTTGAGACAGGAATGATTATCAGCCGCTTTCGCGGAGATAAGTCGATTCACAAATATGGTGCAGCAACCGTAATCAAATTCTCTGGAATTGTAGGAGCGATTGCGTGGTTGGTCACGATGCTCATCGGCGTGAGCATTGATCACTTCAACCGCCCATTGGCATATGTGGTGATTTTAATTGGTTATGCGATCGCAGGTGCCGGTGTTGGGCCCCTCTATCCCGGGTTTATTACCATCCTTGGAAATACTCCTGGAATCGATATGGCAGCGGCGCTAGCTCGGGCGTTTATGATTGCGATGATTGGTGT
>JBAWXP010000144.1:0-1991 GCA_037143995.1 Actinomycetota bacterium | reverse complement strand
CAAAGGCACAGAAGAAGGGCGCAACGATTGCATTCGTTGCATCAGATCTATCAAACGGTGGAATCACTGGCGTCCTCGCAGGCGTTAAGGAAGCTGCTGCTCACCTCGATTGGAAGATCAAGGTTTACGACGGACAGGCAACACCAAGTGGACGTACTGCTGCTATGAACGCTGCAATTGCGGACAAGGTTGATGCCATCATCCTCGGCGGAACAGATGCAACAGAACAAGCAGCTCAGGTTGCTGCTGCTAC
The DNA here is from genome assembly GCA_037143995.1 of Actinomycetota bacterium. Lineage (GTDB taxonomy): Bacteria > Actinomycetota > Actinomycetes > Nanopelagicales > Nanopelagicaceae > Planktophila. Next base: position 1,738 of record JBAWXP010000144.1, on the reverse strand, counting down.
TGCTGCTGGAATTCCATCATTCGGTTGGCACTCAGGTCCAACTCCAGGTGCAAGCCTTGGAATGAAGACCAACGTAACAACTGATCCACTTGTTGTTTCACGTACAGCTGCTTCTTACGCAATCGCAAAGTCAGGAACTACAAAGTTCGGTGCAGTTATCTTTACTGATAGCCAGTACGCAGTTGCGATCGCTAAGTCAAATGCAATTGCTACAGAAATCAAGAAGGATCCATACGGCAAGGTATTGGAAATCAAAGACACTCCAATTTCTTCAACTTCACAGTTGATGCCAGCAATCATCGCTTCAATGCTTCAGAAGTACGGAAAGAACTTCACATACTTCTTCGGTATTAACGGTGCATATGCAAACGGTGCAGCTCCAGCTCTTCAATCAGCTGGAATCAAGCCAACAGGAGCGCCTTACGCAATTGCTGCAGGCGACGGAGACAGCGCTGAGCTCAACCGTATCCGCACAAGCAAGTACCAGTTGGCAACAGTTGCAGAGCCTCTTTACCTACAGGCTTGGCAGCTCGTTGATGCAATCAACAGCACATTCGCAAAGTCTCCAATTGCGCAGTGGGTTGCAGCACCTGGCTTGATCGACAAGACAAACGTGCCTGCAGGTAACACATTCGATCCAGCATCTGGATATCGTGCTGTGTACCTCAAGCTATGGGCAGTTGATTAATTCGAATTGAATTAATTTGATAGCACTGTAAACTCCGGTGAGGTTAGGAAACTAACTTCACCGGAGTTTACTTTTTTAGAGAAAGAATGAATCCATGACCATTGCATCTGGTGAAGTGCGCGAAACGATTGCGCGCCTTCGCAAAGATGTGCGTGGTTCTGTCAGTGATACTCAGATAAAAAAAGCTGAGTACTCCACCGATGCTTCCAATTACCGTGTCGTGCCAGAGGTTGTTGTCACACCCATTGATAGTGAAGATCTCGCAACAATTTTGGAAATTGCCCACAATGATCGAGTGCCAGTAACGCTCCGCGGTGGAGGCACTTCAATCGCTGGTAACTCAATAGGCACAGGTATCGTAATTGATACATCTGTACATATGAATAAGATTCTTGATCTTGATCCAATAAACCGAACAGCAATTGTTCAACCCGGAGTAATTCTTTCTTCATTGCAAAGTGCTGCCGCACCTCATGGTCTGAGGTTTGGACCAGATCCATCTACACAAAACCGTGCCACATTGGGTGGGCTTATCGGTAATAACTCCTGTGGGCCACATGCGCTCCATTATGGAAAGACTGCAGAGAATGTAATCTCGTTAGATCTCTTAGATGGTCGACTTCGAAAATTCACCGCTGAAAAAGGTTTCGATTCAATTCCAGGGCTGCAGCAATTAGTTTCAAAGAATTTAGCGGTACTACGTACCGAGTTCGGGAAGTTTGGGCGTCAAGTAAGTGGTTATACGCTTGAGCATCTATTGCCGGAAAATGGGAGCAATCTTGCAGCTGCTTTAACTGGTACTGAAGGAACTTTGGCAACAATTCTGCAAGCAAAGCTCCGCTTAGTACCTCAAGCGTCCGCTCCCGCACTGGTCATTTTGGGATATGCAACGATGCCAGACGCCGGTGATGATGTTCCAAATCTTTTGAAATTTACTCCACTTGCCATGGAAGGTTTAGATATTCGCTTAATCGAAGTTGCGCGCCAGCATTGGAAGGGAAAGGGATTTCCAGAACTACCAAAGGGTCAGGGATGGCTGATGATTGAGGT
>JBAWXP010000143.1:0-2012 GCA_037143995.1 Actinomycetota bacterium | reverse complement strand
CAGAGAATTGCCATGAGGCGAAAACGTGCAAGGGCTCCGAAAGTTTGGGCTTCAGTCATGAGGCAATTCTATTGCCTCGGCGGCTATAAAACGGGAGCCAGAGAATAACCAGCGCCATCAGCCACCAGATTACAACGTAGGAAATATGTTGCCAGTAAAAGCCTGGGACTTCAGAAGTCAGGACTGGAGCGGAGATTCGCGGACGGATTGTGGCAGATGCGCGAGTTGATTCGTTCTGCTCGAGAATAAATCCGTCATAGAGCTGCATATCTGTGATGCCAGTCAGCAGGCTGCTATCGAGGCGCGAAAGTTGCTGCGGAGTATTTTCTGCGCGGTCATCGTTCTGATGCGGCAACAAGATCCCAGTAATTTCGACGCTCGTTGACATGACGATATCGGGGTTTGCTAAGCGATCTTTCCATAGCCCTCGAACTACCAGGATTGCTGTATCGGTTTCATTCTGCAGAAGTGCCACTTCCCAATCTGCAACGCGACCCTTTCCATCTTTCTGGTTGGGGGCTTTGAAGTTTGCGATGTAGTGGCCCGAAGATGAAACTATCTTGCCAATTGATTCAGGAGGAATACTTCCTGTTGGCGATGCAAGGCTCGTCAGTGGGTAGATCTGAGTATCGACGGCTATCGTCGAAGATTTCTGCATATCTTGAGCACGCTGTAGTTGCCAGATGCCCAGTGCGATAAATGATGAGGCAAGAAGAAGTACAAGGAGCCCTTGCCCAAACTTCTTCAATCTAGAGTTCATTCTCCTGATTTTCATCGCCGCGTTTTTGTAGACGTGTGTAGCGCTTATAGAAACTGCGCAGAAGAAGAGTCACTGCCGAAAAGAGCACGATCATTGTGATCGAGCCAGCCATACCTACTTCGACATCTTTAGACATGAGACGATTCTCCCATGAGTTCGAAAGAGAGCCAATTCGATTACAACGATCGATATGGAATTAAGCCTTCCAACGCCTGGATTCGTTATGCAACTCTCTTTGCCGTCGTTGGTGGAGCATGGCTCGTGTGGGCAGGAGTGCATCATTCAAACCCTGCACTTCGCACCGATCTCATCTCTTTCACAACGCAAGATCCGCGTAACCCAGTCATTCGTTATTCGGTGCAACGTCTAGATGCAACGCACGCAGTGACATGCACACTCACTGCTCGCGATATCGATAAAAATGTTGTTGGTCAGATTGATGACTCAATTCCTGCGGGGGAAACCTACATCGAACGAACCATCACGATCCCTACGCGTGCAGATGCGGTCAATGCCGGCATCGCACGCTGCCGAATTCTCTAATCAATATCAATCCCCTAACATTGACCCTTATGAGTTCACAACAAACGTGGTTGACCCAAGAAGCAGCTGATCGCTTAGCTGCTGAACTCGCGCGCCTTGAAGGCGAAGGCCGTAAAGAAATCACCGCAAAGATTGAAGCTGCTCGCGCAGAAGGTGATCTTAAAGAGAACGGTGGATACCACGCAGCACGCGATGAGCAAGGAAAGATGGAAGCTCGCATTCGCCAGCTCAAGCAGATGCTGGAGAATGCTCACATCGGAACACCGCCTGCAAGTGCTGATGGAAAAGTTGGAGCCGGAATGGTTGTCACCGCAGTAATTGCAGGTGATGAGATGAAATTCTTACTTGGCTCTCGCGAAATCGCATCGGGAGATATCGATGTCTACTCTGAAAAATCTCCACTTGGTTCAGCAGTGATGGGCGCCGATATTGGAGCAACAGTTTCTTACACAGCTCCCAATGGTCGCGAAATTAAGGTTGAGATTAAAGCAGCTGAATTCTTCGCTTAATCTACCCAGACTTTAATCTACCCAGACTTTAATCTACCCAGACTTTAATCTACAGAGTGGCGATATTTACGCAAACTCAGTGGGATAAATATCAACATAATTATTACCATGTAAATCAGTGAAGTTGTGAGCGGATGCTCACTTGGGAAAGATCCTGCCGTTGCCCCAAATTGATTCTTTAAACCAAAGAGCTGGCGACA
>JBAWXP010000142.1:0-2018 GCA_037143995.1 Actinomycetota bacterium | reverse complement strand
CAAGATAAGCAAGGAATAGCACGCACTTTCACCAGCCTCGATACCGCTGTTACGACCTATCACTCTTATGCAGGACGTCTATTAAGTGAACATGCAATTCGCTATGGCATTGATGCCGATGTGCAACCACTAGGTGAAGCAGCGTTATGGATGTCGGCCAACAAGCTGGTGCGCGAATGGGATGACGGAAACTTTGCCTCGAGTGATGCAGCCAGCACAGTGGTTAAAGATTTACTGGGCCTTACATCAATGGTTCTCGAACATCGTGTGACTCTCGATCAAGTTCGCAGCGTAGATGAAGAGCTATTGCATCAAGTGATTGCCATGACTGGTCCAACAAATGAGGAGACCAGAAAAGTTGCAAAGGTTCTCAAACAACGAATCGCAATGCTGCCCATGGTTGAGGCATTTCTTGAAGCGCGTCGCCAATCAGGTGAACTCTCATTCGATGATCAAATCGCGCTTGCTGCAGATATCGCTGTTAACTTTCCAGATGTCGGTCTTCTCGAGCGCGCAAAGTATCCGATTGTTCTTCTCGATGAATACCAAGATACATCCCAATCACAGGTGCGTTTACTCTCTGCACTCTTTGGTAACGGACATCCGGTCACTGCAGTTGGCGATCCATGCCAATCTATCTACACATGGCGCGGTGCATCATCAGGCACCATCAGTGCATTTAATAAAAATTTCCCAAAGGCTGCAGGATCGCAAGGAAGAGAGAGTTACGAACTCCTTACTACCTATCGCAACGACCAATCAATTCTTACCTTGGCCAATGAAATCTCGGCCGTTGTTCGCAAAGATGAAGAGATAACTGTTGCAGCTCTTAAACCGCGTACAGGTGCAGGCAGAGGCGATCTCACCTGTGGCGCCTTCGAAAATCTTGAGGCAGAAGCAACTGCAATCGCTGAATACTTCGCACCTCTGTGGAACAACCCAGATCGCATCAAAACTGGTACAAAAGTTCCCAAGACCTTTGCTGTCTTAGTACGAAAGCGCGCACAGATTGCCCTCATTCAAGAAGCCCTTGCAAAGGCCGGAATACCCTCTGAAGTCCTTGGTTTAGGGGGACTTGTCCACCTTCCTGAGATCGCAGATTTGGTAGCAATGCTCAAGATCATTAACAATCCCGATGCCGGTGCATCCTTGATGCGCCATCTGACAGGTCCTCGCATCAACCTTGGTCCACGCGATATTGCAGCCCTTGGTCGCTTTGCACGTTCACGCTCTGAATCACTTGCGGCCGATAGCCGCAGCATTGTTAAAAATATTGTTGCCGGCAATCCATTATCTGCCGAAGCTGATGATCAATTTATCGGTAGCGTCATTGATGCACTCGATGAGATCGAAAAGAGCGATAAGTCAAAGTTCAGTAGCGAAGGATTTAAACGCCTCACTGAATTCGCATCTGACCTTCGCCGTCTTCGCTCGCGCGCATCTGCTCCAATTACTGATCTCATCGTTGATATCGAGCGCTATCTCAACCTTGAAAGTGAAGTCATGTTGCGCGATGGTGGCACGCGCGGACGACGTCACCTCGATCGTTTTATGGATGAGGCAGCAAAGTTCGCGCGCAGTGGTGGAAGCCTCTCTGCCTTCTTGCAGTGGCTCGATGTTGCAAGTGATGAAGAAGGCGGACTCAAAGCCGGAACGCCAGATGTTGATGCAACTGTTGTACAGATTCTTACCATTCATATGGCCAAGGGCGCCGAATGGGATGTCGTTGCAGTTCCTGGCCTCGCTGAAGGAACATTCCCGAGCTCCAATACTTCTGATCCCGATAACTGGATTACCAACGAACGTCACATTCCATTTGCACTTCGCGGTGATAGCCAGACGCTACCTACGTTCTCATGGAGCGCTGCAACCACAAATGCGCAGGCAAAGAAAGCGATCGATGAATTTGCCAAGGTCTGTGTTGAATTTAAGGGGCGCGAGGAAATTCGACTTGGCTACGTAGCAATGACTCGCGCACGTACGCATCTCTTCTGCTCAACATCCTTCTGGCGCGATGG
>JBAWXP010000141.1:0-2095 GCA_037143995.1 Actinomycetota bacterium | reverse complement strand
CAACGTGGAGTCACGGTTATGGATCCTGAAGTAGGCGCCTTGACCAGCGGAGATACAGGTCAAGGGAGATTCCCTGAGACCGCCAACATACTTTCGGCATTTAACGAGATAGCAGAAATAGGATCGGATTTAATGGGCAAGAAGGTCTTAGTCACAGCTGGTGGAACGCGCGAAGCGATTGATCCAGTTCGCTATATAGGAAATAAATCATCCGGCAAACAAGGTTACGCAATTGCCCGGGCCGCTCTTCAACGTGGAGCAGATGTCACGGTGATTGCGGCGAATGTTTCACTCGCTCCAATTGCAGGAGTTCGAACTATCGAGGTGAGCTCTGCCAAGCAGATGTTGGAAAGGCTTCGCGAAGAGTTTGTGCACACTGATATTTTGGCTATGACAGCAGCGATTGCTGATGCAAGACCTTCGCAAGAGTCGAGTGCAAAGATTAAGAAGTCGGAATACATCAAGATTGATTTGGTAGAAAACCCTGACTTGCTCGCAGATATTTTGCCGCTGAAGAAGGATCAGCTCATTATCGCCTTCGCTGCGGAGAGTTCTCATGACGAAGCCGAAGCTCAACGCAAATTGGCGTCAAAGGGTGCCGATATCCTCTATCTCAACGATATTTCACATGACGATATCTTCAATAGCGAGACAACGTATGGTGAGATCTTTAATCTCAATGGATCTGTCGCAAAGGTGGCGAAGACCACCAAAGACACGCTTGCCCACCAACTACTCGATCAAGCCCTTCTTCAGTTAGGTTAGGACAATGTCAAAGCGCCTCTTCACATCAGAATCAGTTACCGAAGGTCATCCGGATAAGATCGCGGATCAGATCTCTGACGCCATCTTAGATTCACTTATCGGTCAAGATCCCACTAGCCGTGTTGCAGTTGAGACTCTGATTACAACAGGTCAAGTGCACGTTGCTGGCGAAGTCACGACTAACGGTTACGCCGATGTAATGGGAATTGTTCGCGATACCGTGATCGGTATTGGCTACGACTCATCTGTCAAAGGTTTTGATGGAAATAGTTGTGGTGTCTCAATCTCAATCGGCCAACAGTCACCAGATATTGCGCAGGGTGTCGATGATGCTTTCGAACATCGAGTTGCATCTGCAGTAGATCCACTCGATTTACAAGGCGCTGGCGATCAAGGTTTGATGTTTGGTTATGCATGTGATGATACAAAAGAGCTCATGCCACTTCCTATCTGGTTAGCGCATGAATTGGCACAGCAACTCTCTAAGGTCCGCAAATCTGGCGCGCTTCCTTATCTTCGCCCAGATGGCAAGACTCAGGTAACCATTGAATATGATGGTGATAAAGCTGTTGCGCTCGACACCGTTGTTATCTCGAGCCAGCACTCGGAAGATGTAGATGTGATGAAGCAATTGACTCCAGAGATTATTGCTCAGGTAATCGATCCAATTTTGGCCAAGATAGATCTTCCACGAAAGAATTTGCGTACCTTAATTAATCCAACTGGGCGATTTGTTATCGGTGGACCAATGGGAGATGCAGGGCTAACTGGTCGAAAGATTATCGTGGATACATATGGCGGGATGGCTCGTCATGGTGGTGGAGCATTCTCAGGCAAAGATCCTTCAAAGGTAGATCGTTCGGCTGCATATGCAATGCGATGGGTTGCAAAGAATGTAGTGGCCGCAGGCCTTGCACGTCGTTGCGAAGTTCAAGTTGCTTATGCAATTGGTAAGGCGCAGCCAGTAGGTGTATTTGTTGAAACTTTTGGTACTGAAACTGTTCCAGTTCAGAAGATTCAGGATGCCGTGACGACAGTCTTCGATCTACGTCCGGCAGCAATTATTCGCGATCTCAATCTTAAGCGCCCAATTTATTCAGCAACTGCTGCATATGGCCATTTCGGTCGCGAACTTCCCAACTTCACATGGGAAGTAACAAATCGCGTCTCCGAATTGCAAGCAGCGGTTAAATAGATTTAGGTGTAATAGGTGGCAGCGGTAAGGCCACTTCGCCTCAAAACTGAGGTTGTCTCACGTGCTGAAAAAATCAGTGCAACCGAACTACCGATAGCGCGAGTTTGGGTTGATAACGGGATCTATCATCTGGAT
>JBAWXP010000140.1:0-2112 GCA_037143995.1 Actinomycetota bacterium | reverse complement strand
GCGACTCCGTGAAATGGAGTGAGGTGATGTTCGCAATGCGAAAAGACTTCGATATCGCGGATAATGACAAGTTCTTCATGGCCAATATCAAATGTTGTGGTTAGTACATCTTCTGGCTTCTGCCATAGCCCTTCGAAGTTCTCTTTAAATGCACGTGCAACACGCGCTGGAGTCTCTTGTAAACCTTCGCGTTCTGGATCTTCGCCAAGTGCAAGCAGTAGTTCGCGAACAGCCTTTTCGGCGCGCTCCTGATCGTAAGGGTGCGATGCTCTTCCATCATCTGGCCCCATTGATACAGAAGAAATATCACTCACTCGACGTGGTCTTCTTTACGCGACGATTCTTACGTGGAGCGTCCGCAGTTGCGGCAGCACGTTCTGGGATATCAACGGGAGGTTGAGTTGAAGGAATGCGCGTTGCAGAACCAGTCCATGCCGGACGATTTGGCCACGCCTTAACCTTTGCAAATATCTTTGCAATCTCTTCTTTATTGAGAGTCTCTTTCTCAAGAATTTGAAGAACCATTTCATCAAGAATGCTGCGGTTAGCCTCAAGAATGTCGTATGCCTCTTGGTGTGCATTCTCAATCAGCTTACGGATTTCTGTATCGACAGTCGCCGCAACGCTTTCAGAGTAATCACGTTGGTGGCCATAGTCGCGGCCCATAAATGGCTCGGATGCATCGGTTCCAAGCTTGATTGCACCAATTACCTCAGTCATTCCATATTGAGTCACCATTGCACGAGCAAGCGCAGTTGCCTTCTCGATGTCATTTGATGCACCCGTTGATGGATCATGGAAGATGAGTTCTTCCGCAGCGCGACCACCCAGTGAATATGCCAATTGATCAAGTAGTTGATTGCGCGTGGTTGAGTACTTATCTTCATCCGGCAAGACCATCGTGTAACCAAGTGCGCGACCACGCGGCATGATCGTGATCTTGTGTACAGGATCTGTATGAGGAAGTGCATGCGCTACAAGTGCATGTCCTGCTTCGTGATACGCAGTTACGCGACGCTCTTCTTCTGACATAAGTCGAGATTTACGTTGTGGGCCAGCCATAACGCGATCAATTGCCTCATCTAATTGTGTATTGGTAATTGTCTTCTGTCCCTCGCGAGCAGTTAAGAGCGCTGCTTCGTTAAGAACATTGGCAAGGTCTGCACCTGTGAAACCCGGTGTACGACGTGCATATGCAACGAGTTCGACATCCTTTGAAAGCGGCTTGCCCTTTGCATGCACTGCAAGAATATCTTCGCGCCCCTTAAGGTCAGGGCGTTCAACCGGGATCTGACGATCAAAACGACCTGGACGAAGAAGTGCGGGATCTAAAACATCTGGGCGGTTTGTTGCAGCAATTAAAATAACTTGGCCATTTGCCTCAAAGCCATCCATCTCAACAAGAAGTTGGTTCAAGGTCTGTTCGCGCTCATCGTGTCCGCCGCCCATACCTGCACCACGTTGGCGACCCACTGCATCAATTTCATCCACAAAGACAATCGCCGGTGCATTTGCCTTGGCTTGCGCAAAGAGATCACGCACACGTGCAGCGCCAACGCCAACAAACATCTCGACGAAGTCAGAACCTGAAATTGAATAGAAAGGAACTTGTGCCTCCCCTGCAACTGCACGAGCAAGAAGAGTCTTACCTGTTCCTGGAGGACCGTAGAGCAGAACTCCCTTCGGAATTTTTGCACCGAGCACTGCGTACTTTGCCGGATCTGCAAGGAAATCTTTTATCTCTTCAAGTTCTGCAATTGCCTCATCGGCTCCTGCGACATCATCAAAGGTATTTTGTGGAACTTCATTGTTCTGTAACTTTGCACGAGATTTACCAAATGAGAAGACGCGGTTTCCGCCTTGTGCTTGACTCATCATCAAGAAGAACAAGAATCCAATAATTAAAATTGGTCCAAATGTAAAGAAGAGTGATGTGAGGAATGATTGAGTAGGGACATCTACATTCCAGCCCTTTGTAGGTGGGTTGGCAGTAAGTGCATCAACCAGAGTCGGCTCTTGTCGAGCTACATACGAAGCTTCAACTTTGCTCGAACCCTTGATTGTATTTCCTGGGGAGAGAATCAATTTAATCTTCTGTGACTTATCGATAAT
>JBAWXP010000139.1:0-2173 GCA_037143995.1 Actinomycetota bacterium | reverse complement strand
GCTTCTTAGGTGGCAAGAAGGCTGCGGATTGAGATACCCCAGTAATACCCTTTACAGAGTTAATTACCATGATGTAAATCGGCAGCGCAGCGATTACAAAGAGGATGCTTAGCGCAAAGTAACGAAAGACCAACCAGAACTGGCCTTTGCCATCTAGCTTGCGCTTATTGCGAACGTCAACCTTGCGCGTAACGCGGGATGCGAGATCTGAACTCATTTGTTCGCCTCCTCTGTCTTATTTACATAGATGAGATATGGAATAACCGCTACTGCGATCATCAACAAGATCAAGATCGCGATCGCCGCGCCCTTGGCGTAATTCTGGAAGTCGAAGATAACTTGCCACATATAGATGGCCAGCACCTTTGTAACGTAGCTCTTGCTGGCGATACCGAAGATTAAATCGAAGACCTTCATCGATATATGGCCCAAGATAATTAAGACTGTCAAGAATGTTGGTGAGAGCTGTGGGAACAAGATATGGCGGTAAATCTTGTACTCAGTTGCGCCATCGACGCGAGCTGCTTCACGTAAGTCATCTGGAATACCGCGGAAACCGGCTAAGAAGAGCGCCATTACATAACCAGACATCTGCCAGATCGCCGGCAGCGCCATGGCGTACATAGTGCCCTTCTCTGATGTGTACCAGTCATTCTGCAAGAAGCCGAGGTGAGCTTTCATGAGCAACATATTTAAACCAGTTGCATCCTTACCACGCGCTGAATCCATCAACCAACGCCAAGATGTTCCCATTGCGATGAAGGAGATAGCCATTGGATATAGGTAAGTTGAACGGAAGAAGCCTTCGCCCTTGATGCCCTTTTCCAGCAATAAAGACATAATCAAACCGGAGAGCAAACATCCGATCATAAATACACCAGTAAATTTAAGAAGATTGGTAAGTGAGTGGGTAAATTCTGGATCTTGCCAGAGTTCGCGATAATTGGTTAGGCCGACAAATTTAACATCTGTTGTATAAGAGTTAGTGCGGTTCTGGAGTGATTCGCGGAGGGTGTACCCGATCATTCCGTAAACGAAGACCGCCATTGCAAAAATTGATGGGAGTACGAAAAAGAATCCGCCCCACGGGCTATGGACTCGATTTTTCTTTAACTTCACTTGAGTCACGCCTCTCAAAATATTTCAATTACATAAATTCTAAAATGATATTAAAAATTCTTAATCTGAACTTCTGAAGCCTATTGCAGTTAAAACCTGAAAATCAAATTCTGTAAAAGTCTAAGTTCTGGCGGAACCTTGCGGCTCCGCCAGAACTTAGAACTAACTTACATTTCCTACTAAACGGTTAAAAATTAACCGTTCTTGTTTGCAGTGAAAGCAGCAACGAGAGACTTAGCGAATCCCTTTGCATCCTTTGCGCCACCTGTGTAGAAACGGCCAACAGCAGCATCGTATGCAGCCATTCCAGCGTTTCCGTAGTTAACGCCGTGAACTGTTGAACCGACTAGGCGGTCAACTGTCCACTCCTTCATTGCAGCCTGTAGGTAGCTGTCGTATAGCGCAGGGTTTGAATCCTTACGCACTGCGATAGAACCCTTCTTAGGGTTGAAGGCATCTTGACCGGCTAGAGATCCGCAGACCTTCAACCAGGCGATACCTGCATCGCGGTTTACAGCGCCCTTAGGCAATGTGAATGAGTCTGAAAGCCACATGTAAACATGTCCCTTGTCGACGTTATTTGGAGCAACAGCCCATGTGTAGTCAGTACCTAGCTTTAGGCCTTCTGACTGCCACTGTGATGAAGCCCAGTCACCCATGATGAAGAAGCCGGCTTTGCCTGTTGTTACAAGCTTGCCTGCATCTGGCCAGTCAAGTGACTTGCTTGAGTTACCGAATGCAAGAATCTTTGAGAGGTATGTAATTGCCTTAGCAACTTCTGGACCATCCCACTTTGTCTTGCCATTCCATAGACCGTTGTACTTGTCTGCGCCCATTGAGCCAAGAAGTACTACGTCGAATAGGTGAGCAATCGCCCAGTCGCCGTTACCAGCTAGTGCGATTCCGTCAATTCCGACCTTCTTGAACTTAGCTAGGTCAACTAGCATTTCATCAAGAGTCTTTGGAGCGGCCATAATTCCGGCCTTCTTTGCTGCTCCTGGGTTCCACCATAGAACGTTTGCACGGTGAATGTTTACAGGAACTGAGTAAATCT
>JBAWXP010000138.1:0-2182 GCA_037143995.1 Actinomycetota bacterium | reverse complement strand
GGCGTGACTGCCGATGGAAAAGTTTCACTCGAACATATCGAATGTAATGCAGCGTGCGATTACGCACCTGTTGTGATGGCTAACTGGGAGTTCTACGACAACCAGACAGTTGAATCTGCAAAGTCACTCGTTGACGGAGCACGTGCAGGAAATCCACCGGCTCCAACTCGTGGCCCTAACAAACTTGTTACCTATAAAGAAGCATCAGCAGTTCTTGCAGGACTCGATGACGGCCTTGCTCGCGAAGGTGTTCAAGCTGGCGGACCAACACTTCTCGGATTAAAGCTTTCGAAGGAAGGTAAGTAATGTCAAAGTTAACTCCCGTCCTTTCTGCACATTGGGATGAAGCAGATTCATTTACCATCGAGGCATACACGCGCAACGGTGGATACACCGCTTCTAAAAAAGCACTTGCAATGGATCCCGATGCAGTGATCCAACTTGTGAAGGATTCAGGACTTCGCGGTCGCGGTGGCGCAGGATTTCCAACCGGAATGAAGTGGGGCTTTATCCCACAAGGCGATAACAAAGATCACTACTTAGTTGTCAACGCTGATGAATCAGAGCCAGGAACATGTAAGGACACACCGCTTTTGATGGCCAACCCACATGTACTGATTGAAGGCTGCATCATCGCTTGCCACGCAATCCGTGCAGAGCGCGCATTTATCTATATCCGCGGAGAAGTAACGCACGTTGTACGGCGCGTAAACGCTGCGATACAAGATGCCTACAAGGCCGGACACTTGGGCAACGGAATTGATGTCACACTCCATATCGGAGCCGGTGCATATATCTGTGGTGAAGAGACAGCGCTGCTTGATTCACTCGAAGGTTTCCGCGGACAACCTCGTCTTCGCCCACCATTTCCTGCGATTGCTGGCTTGTATGCACGTCCAACAGTTGTCAATAACGTGGAATCAATTTCATCAGTACCAGCCATCATCAACAATGGCGCAGAGTGGTACCAATCAATGGGAACAGAGAAGTCAAAGGGTGCAACTCTTTACTCACTCTCAGGACATGTAAATAACCCAGGTCAATTTGAAGCACCACTCGGAATTACACTTCGTGAAATTCTTGAACTCGCAGGCGGTGTGCGCACCGGACATCAGCTCAAGTTCTGGACACCAGGTGGATCTTCCACTCCACTCTTTACCGATGCACACCTAGATACTCCACTGGATTACGAAGGAGTGGCTGCGGCAGGTTCAATGCTTGGTACAAAAGCACTGCAAATCTTTGATGAGACAACATGTGTTGTTCGCGCAGTACTTCGTTGGACAGAATTTTATAAGCACGAATCCTGCGGTAAGTGCACACCATGTCGTGAAGGCACATGGTGGTTGGTACAAATCTTGCGCGATCTTGAAAATGGAACAGGAACCGAAGCAGATCTTGAGAAGTTGCTCGATCTCTGTGACAACATCATGGGCCGCTCATTCTGCGCACTCGGTGATGGCGCAACTAGCCCGATTACATCTTCTATTAAGTACTTCCGTGACGAATACATCGCACACGTGACAAACGGGGCCTGCCCATTTGATCCTGTGAAGTCCACACTCTTCGTAGGAGCGTCGCAATAATGACAACGACACAAGAGTCAGCTGTTGCAGTTGAGATGATTACCGTCGTTATCGATGGTTTTGAAGTCACGGTTCCCAAGGGAACTCTGATTATTCGCGCCGCAGAAAAACTTGGAATTCAGATTCCACGTTTCTGTGATCACCCACTGCTAGATCCAGTTGGTGCTTGTCGTCAATGTCTTGTTGATGTTGAAATCAATGGCCGAGCATTTCCAAAGCCACAGGCTTCCTGCACGATTCCTGTCGAACCCAACATGATTGTAAAGACTCAATTGACATCACCTGTTGCTGATAAAGCGCAGAAAGGTGTGATGGAGCTATTGCTCGGTAACCATCCACTTGATTGCCCAGTCTGCGACAAGGGTGGCGAATGTCCATTACAGAACCAAGCGATGAGCAATGGTCGACCAGATGCACGCCTGGATGGTTATAAGCGCACCTTCGAAAAGCCCATCAATATTTCATCCTCTGTTCTTCTCGATCGCGAACGTTGCGTCTTGTGTGCGCGTTGCACGCGTTTCTCAGAACAGATTGCATCCGACCCATTTATTACTCTCAACGAACGCGGTGCACTGCAGCAAGTTGGCATCTATGAG
>JBAWXP010000137.1:0-2280 GCA_037143995.1 Actinomycetota bacterium | reverse complement strand
CCCCATTTCTGTCGACTTCCACCAAGACCGACTCCAAAGAGCCCACCACTTGCTAACCCCAACAAGCTGTGCGCCGGTTGCCATCCAGCATATTTGTAATCAGCTGGAGCAAAGGGATTGAGGAATACGAGAAAGCGAGCGGCACGATATCCCGAAGTCACGATAAAGCCTGCCAGGATTAAGGCTCCCACTGCAGTGATTCCACCAAGTAGACGTAAGCGAATTCCAGAAACAAAGAGAAGTGCTGTCAGAATCGTTGCTAACACTGATGCGGTACCAAGATCATGGCCATACATCACCAGCGCCAGAATCAGAAGAAATCCTGGTGTAATGAGTGCAAATACATTGACCGTGAACTTGCCAGCATTTTCTTTACGTGCGAGCAAGAAACTTGCCCATAAAATCATAAAGAACTTTGCGAATTCGCTGGGTTGAACATCAAAGAATTTAAGTTCAATCCAGTTGGTATTACCATTTACAGTTTTACCTACGCCTGGAATGAGGAGCACTGCTAAGAGTGCGATGGAGATCAATAATCCAAAGCGACCCACCAGCTCCCAGCGGGCAACGGAGAGCTTGGAGAGATAGCCTGCAAGTGGAATTGAGATTGCAACAAAGAGAAGTTGGCGAAGAAGAAAAGAGATTGCGCTTCCCTTGGTATCGATGGAGTGAATTGAGGAAGCCGAGAAGACCATGATCAGGCCAAGGAATGTGAGTGCACCAGCGCTGATAAGCAACATATATAAATGATTAACAGGCTTTGAGAGAAAGTGAGTCTGAGTCTTAGTTGCCATCGCGAATTACCTTTTCCACTGCTGCTCCGAATCGATTGCCACGATCGCTATAGGAAATAAATTGATCCATCGATGCGCACGCAGGGGCCAAAAGGACGGTATCCCCCGAAGTGGCACGTTCCCGAGCGGCTCGAACAACTTCTTCCATCAAAGAGTTGCTGGTTGCACCCTTTACATAATCCGATGGAGTTGCAATAGAGACAATTTCAATCTGGGGCGCCCGAGTACGAATTTCCTGTGCAATGAGTTCTTGATCAGTTCCAATGAGAATGGCAACTTTGACTCGCGCCTTCACTCGTTCAATGAGTTCATCCATCGTTGCACCTTTTGCTAATCCTCCGGCGACCCAAATGACTGAGAGCGCCGACATGATGGATGCGGCTGCAGCATGTGGGTTAGTTGCTTTGGAATCATTGATCCAGGTAATTCCATCGCGCTCTAAAACTTTCTCGATGCGGTGTTTGCCTGGCGTAAAGGCTGTAATTGCTTGGCGGATTGCTTCATGTGAAACCCCTACGGTGCGCGCAAGACCAGCTGCTGCAAGTGCGTTGGAGACATTATGAGGAACAGTTGGCTTAACCTCAGCGAGTTCAGAGATCATCGCTGCCTCTTGCGGATCTGCCACAAATGCGCGATCCACAAGTAACTCTTCTACGACGCCGATTTGGCCGGGAGCTGGGGTGTCGAGTGAGAAGAAAATTTTGGTGCCCTGCCAATGAGATGTTCGAGTCACAATCTCGCCATCATCACCATTGAGGATTGCAGTCGATGACTTATCAAGAATAGAGAGCTTATCTTTGGCATAGGCATCGAAGCTTCCATGCCAATCAACATGATCTTCTGCAATATTTAAAATTGCGACAGCAACAAAGCTGGGATCTTCCATCCAATGCAATTGAAATGATGAGAGTTCAAGGACAAGAAAGTCATATTTTTCGGCGGATTCAACAGATTCGATCACAGTAGTTCCAACATTGCCGCATGCGATTGCGCTGGCTCCGCTTGAGGTCAGCATCTGCGCAGTTAATTCGACAGTACTTGTCTTGCCATTTGTGCCTGTCAGAGCAATCCACTTTTGTGCAGGGTGCTTGAGGCTCCACGCAAAATCAATCTCGTTGATCAGAGATAGACCCGCTTCTCGTGCGCGCGTAATGAGCGGGTGATCATCACGCCATCCAGGTGAAACTAAGAGAAGTTCATAATCATCAATCGTGATCGATGCAGGAGAAAGAACATCAAAACCTTCTAGCTCAGCCACTTTCTCATCAGCGATTGTTACAACTGCACCTTTTCGAAGTAACGCCTGCGCACATGCAACACCAGTAACGCCCGCACCTGCAACAAGAACGCGCTTGTCACGAAGATCTGAATACAGTGCCTGCGCCATGGGAATTTAGCCAGCAACCCATTGGGTGTAGAAGAGTCCAAGTCCAAGTGCAACGCTGAGCCCAGCAATGATCCAGAATCGCAGAACAATCGTCACTTC
>JBAWXP010000136.1:0-2284 GCA_037143995.1 Actinomycetota bacterium | reverse complement strand
AGTCAACATCGTGATACGCGCCGTCAAGAAGAGTTACTCGTACATCTGTAAGTGGGTAGCCAGCAAGAGGACCTGCGGTCATTGCTTCACGGCAACCTGCATCAACTGAAGGGATGTACTCGCGTGGAACGCGACCACCAGTGATCTTGTTTACGAATTCGTATCCGCCTTCAACCTGACCGGTTGGAAGTGGCTCGATTGCGATCTGAATCTTTGCGAACTGACCTGAACCACCGGTCTGCTTCTTATGTGTGTAATCGTGACGAGCAACTGCTTTGCGAAGTGTTTCGCGGTAAGCAACTTGTGGCTTACCAACGTTTGCCTCAACCTTAAATTCGCGACGCATACGGTCTACGAGAATTTCTAGGTGGAGCTCGCCCATACCAGCGATGATTGTCTGGCCAGTTTCTTCATCAGTATTTACGTGGAAAGTTGGATCTTCTTCAGACAAACGCTGAATCGCAACGCCAAGTTTTTCTTGATCACCCTTGGTCTTTGGCTCGATAGCAACAGAGATCACTGGTGCTGGGAAATCCATTGATTCCAGGATTACTGGCTTTGCAGGATCACAGAGAGTCTCACCTGTTGTGGTGTCCTTAAGACCCATAACAGCCACGATCATTCCGGCGCCGACGTTGTCACGTTCTTCGCGCTTATTTGCGTGCATCTGGTAGATCTTGCCGATGCGCTCTTTGCGATCTTTAGTTGAGTTAAGAATTGTTGAACCGGTCTCAAGCACACCTGAGTAAACGCGGATGAACGTTAGCTTTCCAAGGTGTGGATCGGTCATGATCTTAAATGCAAGAGCAGAGAATGGCTCGTCATTCTTTGGATAACGCTTCATCTCCTTCTCTTTATCGTTCATATCCATACCGACGATGGCATCGATATCAAGAGGTGAAGGAAGGTAGCGATTTACTGCATCGAGCATTGGCTGAACGCCCTTGTTCTTAAATGCAGAACCTGTAAGTACTGGAGAAAGCTTTGCAGCGATTGTCGCGCGACGGATACCAGCGATGATTTCATCTTCTGAAACTTCAACGCCATCAAGGAACTTCTCCATGATTGCATCATCGTTCTCAGCAAGAGTTTCGAGCATTGCAGCACGAGCGCTCTTGCACTTGTCGAGCATGTCAGCAGGAATTTCTTCGACTGCGTAATCTTCGCCCTTTTTAGTTTCGCCGCGCCATACGAGAGCCTTCATAGCAATGAGGTCTACGACGCCGATAAAGTCTGATTCGTTTCCGATTGGAAGCTGCAAGACAAGTGCTACTGCATTGAGGCGATCCTTGATCATGCCTACGCACTTATCGAATGAAGCACCTGTGCGGTCTAGCTTGTTGATGAAACAGATACGTGGAACTGAGTAACGATCTGCTTGACGCCATACAGTTTCAGATTGTGGTTCAACGCCAGCAACACCGTCGAAGACAGCAACTGCGCCATCGAGAACACGGAGTGAACGCTCTACCTCGACTGTGAAGTCAACGTGGCCAGGTGTATCGATAATGTTAATGAGATGGTCTTTCCACATACATGTGGTTGCAGCAGAGGTGATAGTGATACCGCGCTCTTGTTCCTGCTCCATCCAGTCCATGGTTGCTGCACCTTCGTGCACTTCACCAATCTTGTATGAGATACCTGTGTAGAAAAGGATGCGCTCAGTAGTAGTGGTTTTGCCCGCGTCGATGTGAGCCATGATTCCGATGTTGCGAACCGTAGCTAGATCGATCTTCTCTACTGTTGACGTTGCCAATTAATTATCCTCTTCTCAAATGTTTCTTAATTACCAGCGGTAGTGAGCAAACGCCTTGTTTGCTTCCGCCATTTTGTGGGTATCTTCGCGACGCTTTACAGCTGCTCCGAGACCATTTGATGCATCAATTAGCTCGTTCATTAGACGCTCTGCCATTGACTTTTCACGACGTGAACGTGAGTAATCAATTAACCAGCGAAGTGCCAAAGTTGTTGAACGACCAGCTTTAACTTCAACTGGTACTTGATATGTAGCTCCACCAACACGGCGTGAACGCACTTCAACAGCAGGCTTGATGTTTTCAAGGGCGCGCTTCAAAGTGATTAGTGGATCAACCTGTGTCTTTGTACGAGTGCCTTCAAGTGCATGGTAAACAATGCTTTCAGCGGTTGAACGCTTGCCGTGAAGAAGTACGCGGTTGATCAGCGCAGTTACAACTGGTGAGTTATAAACCGGATCAGCAACAACAGGGCTCTTTACTACAGGACCTTTACGTGGCATTAGCTAGCCTTCTTCTCTCTCTTAGCA
>JBAWXP010000135.1:0-2445 GCA_037143995.1 Actinomycetota bacterium | reverse complement strand
GTGGAACCAAGTTAAGAACTTCTTGCGCAGTACGAGTGACTGTTGGAACCATCAAAATTGTGAGCGCAAGTCCACCGAGGAAGGCTGATGAACGAAGAGGTGTGTTGAGAATAATTGCGGCGTAGATGAAGAGGCCTGCTACGACCGAAGGAACACCTGACATTGCTTGAACTAAGAATTGAATAAGTCCCGCAGCACGACCCTTGATCTCGGTTAGATACAAGGCAGTCAAGATTCCCATCGGCACTGAGATGATGATTGCGATAGCAATAAGCATCAAGGTTCCGAGAATTGCGTGCAGAATTCCGCCCTTACCAATCGGGTCAAAGAGAGAAGCGTTGCGCATATTCTCGGTAACAAAGGGAAGGTTTAGTCCTTTGATTCCACGAGAAACTGTTGCCCACAAGATTGAAAATACTGCCATCGAAACAATGACAGCACCGAAGAGGGTGACCTTCGCAGCTAAACCATCGCGAATTCCCTTGGTTCCCATACGGCGAACTACAAAGATTGAATCAATGACAAACCATGCAATAAAGAAGAGGAAGAAGTAGGCAAGTTTGCCCTTCATCGGAGTTACGGCAACGATGATGACCGATGTGAGGATTGATAAGACAACTGAAAGTGTTGTCATCGCGCGATCTGTGACAGATGGCGCCCATGGACGCATTGGCTTTACTGAAGTAGTTGACATCTTAACGACCTGACTTCACTGTGCGATTAACAACTGCATTGGCAAGGAAGTTAACGATCAGAGTGAGACCGAAGAGCACAAGACCTGCGGCCATCAGAGCGCTGATTTCAGCAGGGCCAGCTTCTCCCCACTTCTGAATAATCATCGATGCAACGTTTCCACCTTGTGTGAAGAGAACTTGGAAGTTAGTGCGGAAAACGATGTTAAGTACAGAGAAGACTGCAACAGTCTCACCAAATGCACGACCGAGTCCGAGCATCGATCCACCGACAACGCCACCCGCTCCGAAGGGAAGTACAACAGCGCGGATCATTCCCCACTTAGTCGCACCAAGTGCATAGGCAGCTTGCACGCGATCAAGTGGTGTCTGTGAAAATACTTCGCGAGACACTGAAGTGATAATGGGAATAATCATTACTGAAAGAACTATGCCAGCAATAAATGGGGAGCGACTAAAAACAGGTTCTGGCACATCGAAGATGTAAATCCAACCGAGCCACTTGTGTAACAACTTTGCCCAATAGACAGCCATCGGCATCAAAACAAAGAAGCCCCACAATCCATAAAGGATGGATGGAAACGCTGCCATGAGATCGACGATAGTGACGAGAATTCTCTTGATGCGCTCTGGTGCATAGAAGGTAAGAAAGAGAGCTGTGAGAACAGAAAGTGGAACTGCGATGAAGAGTGCAACAAATGAGATGACCACTGTTCCGATAAGCATCGCCTGCAGACCGAAGTGAGTTACATCTTTACCTGCTGCATCTTGAGTCACAGACCATTCGAAGTTGGTAATAAACCCAAAACCTTGTTCCTTAAAAGTGTTAAATCCCTTAAGTAATAGGAATATCGCAATCAGCGAGAGAATTACGAGTGCAGAAAAACTAAAAGCTGTGACAATGGCGCGGAAAATTTGGTCTGATACGCGAGGCTTGGTTGTAATAACGCGCGCTGGCGGGGTGACCTTGGTGGGCGTTGCTACAGACATGCTCGAATCTTGTATCTAACTGCTGGATAAAGAAAGGCAGGTAGATGAACAGAAGGTGAACGCATACTGAATTTCACTCGGCTCAGGCGTGCCCCTTAAGGTGAGCTCATGGCTACCGAACTCCCCCACCTAATCTGGATTGATTGCGAGATGACCGGCTTAAACCTTGCCACCGATGCCCTGGTTGAGATCGCAGTTCTTGTCACCGACTCAGAGCTCAACGTGATCGGTGACGGTGTTGATGTGGTCATCCATGCAACAGATGGCCAACTTGCATCGATGAATGACTTTGTTCGCGAGATGCACACAACATCCGGCTTGATTACAGAAATCCCACACGGTATTTCGATGTCAGCAGCCGAAGAGCAGATACTTACTTATCTGCAATCTGCAGGGACTGAACCAGGTAAGTCGCCACTTGCAGGTAATTCAGTTTCGGTCGATCGCAACTTCATCGCCCGCGACATGGTGAAGCTCAATGAGTACCTGCATTACCGCACCATCGATGTCTCATCCATTAAGGAGCTCGCACGCCGCTGGCATCCCAAGACCTACTTCGCAGCCCCGGCCAAGACCGGCAACCACCGCGCACTCGGCGACATACGCGATTCAATCGCTGAATTGGCTTATTACCGCCAATCAATCTTCATCAACCCGCCAATCAATTCGACCTCTGAACAACCGAACGGGTAAAGTAGGCCCTGCACAGCACATGGTGGGCGTAGCTCAGCTGGTAGAGCACTCGGTTGTGGTCCGAGATGTC
>JBAWXP010000134.1:0-2484 GCA_037143995.1 Actinomycetota bacterium | reverse complement strand
CGTGTTTTGTATGCGATGTATGACGCTGGTTATCGTCCGGATAAGGGTTATTACAAATCATCTCGTATCGTCGGTGATGTCATGGGTAATTACCACCCACACGGTGACACCGCGATCTATGACACCGTTGTTCGTTTAGCCCAGCCATGGTCACTTCGTTATCCATTGGTAGATGGAAATGGAAACTTTGGTTCACCCGGCAACGATCCAGCTGCTGCGATGCGTTATACAGAAGCGCGTTTAGCGCCTATCGCCATGGAGATGATGCGCGATATCGATGAAGATACCGTCAACTTCTCACCTAATTACGATGGCCGTTCGCAAGAGCCAGATGTATTGCCATCACGTTTTCCAAACTTACTTGTCAACGGTTCTGCAGGAATTGCAGTGGGTATGGCGACAAATATTCCGCCCCACAACCTTCGCGAAATTGGTGAAGCAGTTATCTATGCGCTTGAACATCCTGAGATGGCTGCGCCTGATTTGCTCAACCACATGCTTACAATTGTGAAAGGCCCAGATTTCCCAACAAAGGCGCTCATTGTTGGCCGCGGTGGGATTGAAGATGCCTATCGCACAGGTCGCGGATCAATCACCATGCGCGCAGTTGTCAATGTAGAAGAGATCAATAAGCGCACATGTTTAGTTGTCACCGAACTTCCATACCAAGTAAACCCAGATAACTTAGCGTTGAAAATTGCCGAACTCGTTAAAGATGGCAAAATCAAAGGCATTGCAGATGTACGCGATGAAGGTAACGAGCGTCTAGGCCAACGCCTTGTCATTGTCTTGCAATCATCTGCAATTCCAAAGGTGATTTTGAATAACCTTTATAAGCAGACACAGCTGCAAGATACTTTCGGCGCCAATATGTTGGCACTTGTCGACGGGGTGCCACGCACGCTGCGCCTTGATGAATTTATTAAGTACTACATCGAGCACCAAGTTGAAGTCATTATCCGTCGCACCAAGTTCCGACTTGTTGAAAAAGAGAAGCGTGCACACATCCTTAAGGGATACCTCAAAGCCCTCGACGCTCTCGATGCAGTTATCGCTTTAATCCGCGCATCTAAGACCCCTGAAGAAGCTCGTACAGGATTGATGAAGTTGCTCGATGTCGATGAGATTCAGGCAAATGCAATTTTGGATATGCAGCTGCGTCGTATTGCAGCGCTGGAACGCCAGAAGATCAACGATGAGTATGAAGGCTTAATGGCTGACATCATCGAACTCAATGAAATCCTGGCATCAGAGGCTAAGCAGCGTGAAATTATTAAGACAGAGCTTTCAGATTTGATCGCAAAGTATGGCGACGAACGCCGTAGCCAGCTGGTTGCAAGCGAAGGAGACTTCTCTGCAGAAGATCTAATTCCAGATAACGATGCTGTTGTCACTATTACTCGCGGCGGATATTCAAAACGCACAAGCGCTGATCTATATAAGTCTCAGCGTCGCGGAGGTCGCGGCGTAAAGGGTGCTGCCCTGAAGCAAGATGACGTTGTCGATCACTTCTTTGTGGCCTCTACTCACGACTGGTTATTGTTCTTTACCAACCAAGGCCGCGTCTATCGCGCAAAGGTTCATGAATTACCGGATGCGGGCCGCGATGCACGCGGACAGCATGTTGCAAATTTGATGGCATTTAAGCCTGATGAACAGATCGCACAAGTACTTTCCTTTAAAGATTACAACGCGGCGCCATTCTTAGTACTTGCTACAAAGAATGGTCTTGTGAAGAAGACCCCACTCAGCGAATACGATTCACCTCGCACAGGCGGCTTGATCGCAATCTCGCTCAAGCCTGGCGATGAAGTTGTATCCGCATCATTAGTTCGCAATGGCGATGAGTTACTTTTGGTTTCAAAGAAGGCGATGTCACTTCGCTTTACAACAGATGATGAATCACTTCGTTCCATGGGTCGTTCAACATCTGGTGTTATTGGAATGAAATTCCGAGAAGGTGATGAACTTTTAACAATGTCACGCGTTGATGCAGCAACATCAGTGGGTGCATTTGTATTTACTGCAACCGATGGTGGTTACGGTAAGAAGACAGCGATCGATGAATATCGTTTACAAGGACGCGGTGGAATCGGAATCAAAGCTGCAAAGATTGATGAAGAATCTCGCGGAACACTTGTCTCTGCATTGGTATTAGTCGATAGCGATGAAATTCTGGCGATCACATCTGCTGGAACAGTCATGCGCACCCCAGCTGCTGAAGTCCGCCAAACTGGCCGTGATTCAATGGGTGTACGCCTCGTTAACCTCGATGAAGGTGCGACCCTGTTATCTGTGACCCGCAACAGCGAAGATGAGATTTCGACGCAAAAGTAGTAGGGTTCACGCCTGTAGTTATGGATTAGCCGTTTTGGCTACTTGATGAATTTCAAGTAACCTTGCGCTTCTGCACACGCACGAAAGTTCGTTTGCGGGCCCATAGCTCAGCCTGGTTAGAGCGCTTCCCTGATAAGGAAGAGGTCG
>JBAWXP010000133.1:0-2534 GCA_037143995.1 Actinomycetota bacterium | reverse complement strand
ATCCATCGGAGTAGGGTTCACGTTATCCAAAGCAGCTCTCTGGCGGACAACAGCAGCGCGTTGGCGTTGCTCGCGCACTCGCTGCAGATCCAGCAGTGCTTCTTATGGATGAGCCATTTGGTGCAACTGACCCCATTACTCGCGTTCGCCTTCAGAAAGAGTTCCGTGCTCTTCAACGCGAACTTAAGAAGACTGTTGTCTTCGTAACTCACGATTTTGAAGAAGCACTTCTGCTCGGAGATCGCATTGCAGTGCTCTCTGATCAATCCAAAGTTGAGCAGTATGGAACGCCTCTTGAAATTCTCTCTGCACCTGCTACGAAGAAGGTAGAAAGTTTTGTAGGAGAAGCAGCAAGCGTTCGTATGCTCGGTCTTGTCTCTCTTTCAGGTGTTTCAGTTGCTTCCGGAAATGTCGATGGACCGACCTTGCCCGAGACTGCAACTCTGCGTGAAGCGATGGAAGGCTTTATCACGGGAGCAAAGGCGATCAACATTGGTACCAAGGGCCACCTCACCTTTGAAGCGCTGCAGAGCGCAATCTCATCTACCCGAAAGGGAGCGCAGTAAAAAATGGATAAGGCGCTAGCACAACCAAATTTGACTGCGGGGTCTATGTACTCTCAATCTGCACGTCTTATTTTTCAGCGCCACCGTTCTCTGATCATTCAACCGATATTGATCCTAATTATCTCGGCTGGACTTGCAATCAGCTTAAGTCGAGCACATCTTGACGTCATTGAAAAAGTGACAATCAATAAGAAATTTATCTTCCGTGCAATTCAAGATCACTTGATACTTTCCTTTGCATCGGCTGCAGTCATTCTTGCAGTTGCAATTCCTGCTGGAATTCTTCTCACACGCCGCCGTTACAAGAAGTTCACTCCGATTGTGCTTATCCTCGCCAATATCGGCCAAGCGTTTCCAGCAGTGGGTGTTCTTATCATTGCCGGAATTCTCTTTGGTTTTGGAAAGCCGATTGCAATCTTCTCTTTTGCAGCCTTTGGAATTTTGCCTATCTTGCGTAACACCATTGTTGGCCTGCAAGAGATCGACCCTTTTATTATCGAATCAGCGATGGGAATGGGAATGACGCCGAAGCAAGCGCTTCGTCAGATTGAACTTCCACTCGCAGTGCCAGTAATCCTGGCTGGTGTTCGCACCACACTCATTCTTACCGTTGGCGTAGCCACCCTTGGTGTCTTCGTTAACGGAGGTGGACTAGGAACGCTCATCATTCCTGGTCTAAAGCTCAATCGGGAGCTCGTTCTCGTCACCGGCGGAATGTTGACGGTTATCGTCGCATTCACAATGGATTGGCTTGCACGCGCTGCTGAAGAACTCCTTCGACCACGAGGGATTTAATACCTAAGGAAGGGTAAAAAATGCAGGTTAAAAGCCACAAAGTAGTTGCTATTGCAGCTGCAATTGCTCTCGCAGTTGTCGGATCAGCAGCAACCTCATCATCAGCTAACGCAGCTGGAACATCCCTTAAGGGAGTAAGCGTCATCGTTGGTTCGAAGGACTTCACAGAGTCAATCGTTCTTTCGAAGATTGTTAAGCAATTCATCCTCGCTAACGGCGGAAAAGTTGTAGATAAGACCAACATCAAGGGCTCATCAACAACACGCGAAGCAATGGTTTCAGGCGATATCAACATGTACTGGGAATACACCGGAACAGCATGGTTGGTATACCAGAAGCAGACTGATGTAAACATCGCACCAGATGTTCTCTACAAGAAGGTTGTTGCTGGAGATAAGTCAGCTAAGGTCACATGGCTTCCAATGACATCATTTAACGATACTTACGCATGGGCAATCACTAAGGCCAATGCAACTAAGTACGGCGTAAAGACCTACTCAGATCTCAAGAAGCTACCTGCAGGTTCTGCATGGTGCGTTGAGTCTGAATTCCAGAGCCGTCCAGATGGATGGGCAGGATTTAAGAAGGCTTACGGAATCGCTGATTCAAGCATCACAACTAAGGTCCTTGATACTGGCGCTATCTACCAGGCAACTAAGGATGGACAGTGCATGGTTGGTGAAGTATTCGCAACTGACGGACGCATCGGAGCTCTTGGCTTGATGGTTCCACAGGAAGATGTTTCATACTTCCCTCCATACAACGCTGCATTGACAATGACTAATGCAACTGCAAAGAAGTACCCACAGCTTGTAAAGGCTTTGGCTCCAATTGCAGCGAAGATTAGCAACGCAACAATGCAGAACCTCAACGCTCGCGTTGACGTTCTTGGAGAAGATGCAGATACAGTAGCGAAGAGCTTCTTGACTGCATCAGGATTGGTGAAGTAAAGACAATGATTGAAATCCAGATCGGCGAAGGTTTTGTAGGCTCTGGGCCAAATGCGGCTCACACCAACACAATTCTTGGTGCCAGATCTGGACCCGCTGGAGTGGCTTGGGCAACTGCCCTTGCCACTCCGCGTGCGGGGCATGTTCCGTTCATGGTGATTGCTCAGACAGGTATTGCAGTCACACCTCCAACGCTCTTTGTAAATAAGGCAGCGATTGAAGG
>JBAWXP010000132.1:0-2567 GCA_037143995.1 Actinomycetota bacterium | reverse complement strand
TGATATTTCCACATCACGAAATGTCTGCGACACAGAGCCGTGCTATGAGTGGGCAAAGATTCGCACGAACGTATGTGCACACCGGGATGATCGGTCTTGACGGCGAGAAAATGAGTAAATCTCTTGGCAATCTCGTCTTTGTCTCAAAGTTGATTGAGGCGGGAGTAAATCCGATGTCCATACGATGGGCGCTGATGGGTCACTCATTTAGCGCAGATCTCATGTGGTCTGATTCGATTCTCGCCCGCGCCGAGGAAGAGATCGCGCGGTTGCAGCTCAACCTTGCCAAGATGGAAGTTTCTCCTACTGATTCCGTCATCACCGCGGTGATTCAAGATCTCTCCAATAATCTTGATACAGCATCGGCTCTTAACCATCTTCGTGCCTGGATGGATGCAACTGAGTCTGGACAAACAGGGGGAGAAGCCGGCGAACTCGCTCGTTGCCTAGATACTCTCTTAGGTATTTCTCTCTAGCTCTCGCTCTGACGACGTAAGAATCTTTCTAATTCACGCGCAATAGATTCACCCGAGACTTCAGGCAACTCTGCTGCATCCTTACTCTCTTCAAGTGCTTTTACATATTCAGCAACATCTGAATCTTCTTTCGCCATCTCGGAGACTTCAATCTCCCAATCGCATGATTCGTTGACCAATTCTCCTTGCGGCAGAGTGATTTCCAAGAAATCTTCCAGCGCATTAATGAGCGCAAGGATTGCTTTCGGAGATGGAGAACCAGATGCATAATGAGGAATTGCCGCCCACAACGAGACGGCATCGATACCACGTCGAACACAGGCATCTTGAATTACTCCGAGAATTCCAGTGGGGCCCTCGTATTTACTAATCTCGACACCTAATCGTTGTGCAATTTCAGGATGGGCACCGCTACCACTGACAGTAATGGGACGAGTATGAGGAGTATCAGCCAACATAGAGCCAAGTGTGATGACCATATCTATTTCAAGATCATCTGCAAGATCGAGAATGTCGCCAGCAAATGTCTTCCACTTCATAGATGGTTCGACACCACGCACGATAACAAAATCATGATCAAGTTCAGGTGTACGAAGTCCGAAGATTTGCGTTCCTGGCCATGTGAGACTTCTGATGCTTGATTCATCAATACAGACTGTTGGCCGATTAACTTGAAAATCGTAGAACTCTTCGACATCTACATCTGCAATCAGTTCTGGGACCACATCACTATCTGACTCAATCCATGAGGCAAGTAGATGTGAAGCAGCTCCAGTTGCTGCCTCTCCGGCATCATTCCAACCCGAGAATGCGATAACCATCACTGGTGAGCGAAGCGCAGGTATCTGATGAATCTCCATATCGACACCTTACGGTAACCTCAGCGCCGTGACGAGCGCTAAAGCAGATATCAAGGTAGTCGACGGATTACTCCGTCGCGCCTTAGCCACTCGTACCGTCATAGCCGATGGAGCTATGGGAACGATGCTTCAGGCCGCCGACCCGACACTCGAAGATTTCCAGAACCACGAGGGTTGCAATGAGATTCTCAATGTCACCCGTCCTGATTTAGTTCGATCCGTACACGATGCCTATCTGGCAGTTGGGGTCGATGCCATCGAGACAAATACCTTCGGTGCTAACTGGGCAAACCTTGCCGAATATGGAATCGAAGATCGCATCTACGAATTGGCATTTGCGGGCGGAAAGATTGCGCGTGAAGCAGCTGATGCTTTCACAACACCCGATCATCCGCGATTTGTATTGGGTTCCCTTGGGCCGGGAACGAAGCTACCAAGCCTTGGACATACAACATATGCGCATCTCAAAGATGCTTACTACATCGCATCGAAAGGTTTGGTCGATTCTGGTGTGGATGCCCTCTTAATTGAAACCACACAGGATTTATTGCAAGCAAAATCAGCCGTCAACGGAGCTCGTCAGGCAATCACCGAATCTAAGCGAGATGTAATTTTGATTGCACAAGTCACCGTTGAGACAACTGGAACAATGTTGCTTGGTTCTGAAATCGGAGCAGCGCTCAACGCTTTGGAGCCACTTGATATCGATCTCATTGGTTTGAATTGTGCAACAGGTCCAGCCGAGATGTCAGAACATCTACGTTACCTGTCCAAGAATGCACTCTGTGAGATTTCGGTAATGCCTAATGCAGGTCTACCAATTCTGGGTAAGAAGGGCGCCGAATATCCGCTCGGACCGGACGAACTCGCGAAGGCGCTCGAAACATTCGTGAACGATTATGGAATTTCACTTATCGGTGGCTGCTGCGGAACAACCCCCGAGCATTTGGCGGCCGTAGTAAATCTCTTGGGTGGCCATTCCATCAAGAAGCGAACTCCGGATCTCGATCCCGGTGCGTCATCTCTTTATCAGTATGTTCCATTTAGACAAGATAAGACGTATCTAGCTATCGGTGAGCGAACCAATGCCAACGGTTCACGTGCATTCCGAGATGCACTGGTTGCAGAAGATTGGTCTACCTGTGTTGAAATTGCGCGCGATCAAATTCGCGATGGCGCGCACATGCTCGATCTCTCAGTTGATTATGTAGGACGCGATGGTGTTCGCGAT
>JBAWXP010000131.1:0-2584 GCA_037143995.1 Actinomycetota bacterium | reverse complement strand
GAAAGAGAGTGCCAATCAATCCACCGATGACTCTCTCGCTATCTCCATCACCATAGGTAGAAGCGGTATCTAAGAAGTTGCCGCCAGCTTCAATATAGGCGCGACATTGATCGGCAGCCTCGTGAGTATCGGTATCTCGTCCCCATGTCATAGTTCCAAGCCCTAAACGAGAGAGTTCAAGTCCGCTCTTACCGGCACGTCTGATCTCCATATTGCGCACCCTAGCAACTGGAGTCCATAAATATCGTCAAGACAAATATCGCGTTAACCTACGTGTTGTGGCAAAGATAGTTCTTCTCAGACATGCGCATTCGACAGCGAATAGCGCTGGAATTCTCTCTGGACAATTATCGGGAGTCTCCTTAAGTAAGGATGGCTTTCATCAGGCAAACGAGTTGGCCGAGCGGATTGGCGCAATCGCATTTGACTCAATCCGAGTAAGTCCGATGCAACGATGCGAAGAGACAATTACACCTTGGATATCCTCAAAATATTCTCGTGGAATCAAGGAGTACCAACTTGATGACGGACTTATTGAAATGAATTACGGAAGCTGGAGTGGAAGAAAACTATCCAGTCTTCGCCGAGAACCTTTGTGGAAATTGATTCAAAGTAGCCCCAGCAAAGTGAAATTTCCCGAGGGCGAACGATTTACTACCATGCAGAAACGAGCCCTCGCATCTGTGCGCGAAGCTGCAGCGTCGAAGAAGAATGGAATTCATCTGGTAGTAAGCCATGGCGATGTCATCAAGGCGATAGTTGCGGGCTTGATAGATCTCAAATTGGATAACTTTCAGAGTTTGGTGATAGATCCTGCCTCCATCACAATTCTTGATGTTGATTCATCGAGTGCACGGTTGATTATGTTCAACGACAGCAAAACCAGTATTGGTCCATTACTCAAGGCGCCTAAGGTTGCGAAGACTCTCTTGGGAGGCGGAGCTGGCGCTCTGCGTGGAAAGAAGCGATGACAGCTCGAGTTCTCCTCTTTGATAGTCCCGATCGTTTTGTCGCGGGGACGGTAGGTCAACCGGGTGAGAGAACATTCTTTATACAGGCTCAACAAGGCTCGCGCTTGATTTCAATCTCTCTCGAAAAGAGCCAAGTTGTTGCCTTAGCAGAGCGCCTTATCTTCATGATCCGTGAGATTAAACAGAGCGACCCAACGATTGCAATTGCGCGATTACCTAAAGATGATGAACCTCTCTCAACTCCAATTGAAGAAGAATTCCGTGTCGGAGTGATTGGATTAGCTTTTGATTCTGAAAGAACACTCATTCAAATTGATCTCCAAGCAATCGCCGAAGAGGGCGCTGACGAACCAGACTTTATCGATGTCGATGACCTCAGTAGTGATCAAGATATTCTCCGAGTTTTGGTGACGCCAAGTGAGGCAGAGAAATTCTCTAAACGTGCTCATATTGTTGTTGGAGCTGGACGTCAGCCATGTCCATTCTGTGGTGGACCTATAGATCCCAAAGGTCATCTCTGCCCTCGTTCGAATGGGTATCGACGATGAGTGCGATCCTTGAACATCTACAGGGCGGTGAAATCGAGGTAACTGGAAGACTTGTTGATGCATCCAATGCAACTCTCTATGCAAATTGTACTTACGACGAAAGTACTTTCCCAGTCATCTATAAACCAGTGGCAGGCGAGAGGCCACTATGGGATTTCCCTGATGGAAATTTGGCGCAACGCGAATATGCTGCCTATCGCATCAGCGAGTTAGGAAAATTCTTTCTCGTCCCACCAACCGTGCTTCGCGATGGGCCATTTGGTCTCGGAATGGTGCAACAGTGGATTGATATCGACGAAAGTATTGATCTGGCGGAGTTCTATCGAACAGATGATGCGCGACTTCGCTCTATGGCGCTCTTTGATGCAGTAATAAATAATACCGATCGCAAAATCGGTCATCTATTACCCAGTGCGGATGGACAGTTACGCGGCTGTGATCATGGGGTCACTTTCCATGAAGAGGATAAGTTGCGTACAGTTTTATGGCAGTGGGCTGATAAGCCGCTTTCAGATGCAGAGAAGATGCAACTCAATACATTGCGCGACGGACTCATTCAGGAACCTGGCGAAGTGCAGGCGCTCATCACAGAACGTGAGTATGAGGCGTTGCTGCAACGAATAGAACGACTCCTCGAAACCGAATCTTTTCCAACCCCTAGTGATGAATGGCCGGCTGTGCCGTGGCCACCATTTTAAGTTAGGGTTTTCATATGTATTCGTGGCCAGAGGTTTATCTGCCAAAGTTGTCGAATCACTTCTTCGTACCAGAGCTCTCTCTCTTCAACACGAGTACTCAGAAGATCGAGACGTTGGAGAAGAAAGAGCTATACAGAATGTACGTGTGTGGAATTACCCCATACGATGCAACGCATCTTGGGCATGCTGCAACGTATCTGACCTTCGATCTCATCAATAGATACCTTCGCGCCACGGGAGCGCGCGTAGATTTCGTCGAAAATATCACTGATATCGACGATCCTTTATTGGAACGAGCTGCTCGCGATGGAGTGACGTGGCAAAAACTTGCCCAATCACAAATTGAACTCTTCCGAGGCGATATGAC
>JBAWXP010000130.1:0-2609 GCA_037143995.1 Actinomycetota bacterium | reverse complement strand
TCGCGGCAAGACTTTACGACGCCTTGCAGGAGATGACCCATCAGTCAATGAAGAGTGGAACTGCGATAAGGGACGCTGGGCATTTAAATATGTGACAGCAGTTGATCGCTTAACTCATCCACTAGTTCGTAATGCAGAAGGCGTTCTCGTTCAAGCATCATGGCCCGAAGCACTTGAAGCAGCAGCTGCTGGACTTAAGGGTAAGCGCGCAGCAGTTCTGACTGGTGGCCGCGTCACAACTGAAGATGCATATGGATATTCAAAGTTTGCTCGTATTGCACTTGGCACCAACGATATTGATTACCGTGCTCGCGTTACATCTGATGAAGAACGCGATTTCTTGGCCGCACATGTGGCAGGTTCATCAACCACATATCGCGATATCGATACAGCAGATCACGTTGCACTCGTTGCTTTCGAACCCGAAGAAGAATCACCTATCGTCTTCTTGCGTCTGAATAAGAACTTTAAAAAGCGCGGACTTAAAGTCACAGCAGTTGCCACAAAGGGCTCCATTGCAATGGATAAGCTCAAGGCTGATTTCATTAAGGTAGCCCCTGGCGCAGAAAGCGCCGCAGTTGCCACTCTTGCACTGACTGCAAAGTCAGTCATTCTTCTCGGAGAACGCGCATCAGAAAGTGCTGGTCTCTTCTCAGCAGTTGCAGCGTTATCTGCACAGACCGGCGCAAAGATTGCCTATATTCCACGTCGCGCAGGCGAACGTGGTGCTCTGGAAGCAGGCGCTCTGGGCACACTTCTTCCTGGTGGTCGACCAGTAGCGGATGCTGCAGCTCGCGTTGATATTGCAGCTGCATGGGGTGTGGATTCACTTCCATCAACACCAGGGCGTACATCAACAGAAATTATTGCAGCGCTTGCTAAGAATGAACTCGATTCAGTTGTTATCGGTGGCGTTGACGCTCACGATCTTCCAGCAGGGGGCAGCACACTTGAAACTTTGAAGAAGTCATTTGTTATCTCACTCGAAATTGCACCAAGCTCCATTACGGCAGTTGCAGATGTAGTTCTTCCGGTTGCGGCAATTACCGAAAAGAGCGGAAGCTTTTTAAATTGGGAAGGCCGCGCACGCGCCTTTGATGAAGCAGTTGCTGATTCACATAACCGCAGCGATGTTCGTATCCTTTCCATGATTGCCGATGCCATGGGTGAATCCATCATGTTGGGCACAGTCACAGCCGCTGCCCGTGAATTTAACCAACTCGGTAAATGGGATGGTGCTCGCATACAGCTTGCTCCAGTGTCACCAGTTTCTCCACAGTCAGTGACAGGAAATGAAGCGCTGCTTACTTCATGGCGTCGCTTGCTCGATATGGGAACTCTACAAAAGGGTGAAGATAATTTGGCCGGAACTCGTCGACCAACAGTTGCAGTGATTTCACCAAAGCGTGCAGATGCAATTGGCATCACAACAGGCCAGCAACTTCGCATCTCTAATGCACACGGCTCCATCACGATTCCGGTACTTGTTGAAGATATCCACGACGATGCAGTCTGGATTCCGCGTAATTCATTTGCGTCGCAATCACTTGTCGCACTCGATGCAGTGCATGGCGATGTAGTAACGGTGGTGAAGGCATGACAACAGCGCAACTTCTCGGTAATGATCCAGGTTGGCTCATCGCAGTCAAAGCAGTCCTTGTCTTTGCAATCTGTGTTGTCTCAACGCTGATGGCTGTCTGGACCGAACGTCGCGTGCTGGCGAAGATGCAGCTACGTACTGGTCCTAACCGTGTTGGCCCTGCTGGCTTATTGCAATCACTATCTGACGGAGTAAAGCTCGCGCTAAAGGAAGACATCATTCCGGCCGCTGCAGATAAAGTTGTTTTCATTATTGCTCCCATCATTGCAACTGCAATGTGCTTTATGGCATTTGCAGTAATTCCTATGACTGGTGTTGTCAGCCTCTTTGGTCATAAGACAGCGCTGCAACTGACTGATCTACCTGTTGGAGTTCTCTACATTCTCGCTGTCACATCTATCGGTGTCTATGGCGTTGTTCTTGCCGGCTGGTCTTCAGGTTCTACCTATCCACTTCTTGGTGGTCTGCGATCAAGTGCGCAAGTGATTTCCTATGAAGTCGCCATGGGCCTCTCACTTGTTGCAGTCTTTATCTATGCAGGCTCCATGTCGACCTCTGACATCGTTGCCTCACAGCATCAGCACATCTGGAATGCAGTCGTTCTCTTTCCATCATTTGTTATCTATGTAATCTCCATGGTGGGCGAAACCAACCGCGCACCATTTGACTTAGCTGAAGCAGAAGGCGAACTCGTCGGTGGATTCCACACTGAGTACTCATCCTTAAAGTTCGCACTCTTCTTCTTGGCTGAATACGTCAACATCATCGCTGTATCGGCCCTTGCAACAACGCTCTTCCTTGGTGGATATCACGCACTGCCAGGACTTGGCTTTACAGAACAGTGGTTTGGTGGATGGTTCACCTTTATCTGGTTCTTACTCAAAGTGAACTTCTTCTTCTTTATCTTTATGTGGCTACGCGGCTCACTGCCACGACTTCGCTACGACCAATTTATGAAGTTTGGTTGGAAGGTATTAATTCCTGTCTCACTCGTATGGATTTTGATCGT
>JBAWXP010000129.1:0-2663 GCA_037143995.1 Actinomycetota bacterium | reverse complement strand
CGATATAGCGTGGATCCAAGATGCGTGAAGTTGAGTCAAGTGGATCCACAGCTGGGTAGATACCAAGCTCTGAAATCGGACGAGACAACACTGTTGTTGCATCTAAGTGCGCGAAAGTTGTGTGTGGCGCTGGGTCGGTAATGTCATCTGCAGGAACGTAAATTGCCTGCATAGATGTAATTGAGTGGCCACGTGTTGAAGTAATACGCTCTTGCAATTGACCCATTTCATCGGCCAAAGTTGGCTGGTATCCCACAGCAGATGGCATACGGCCAAGCAGCGTTGATACTTCAGAACCGGCCTGTGTAAAGCGGAAGATATTGTCGATGAAGAGCAATACATCCTGCTTCTGCACATCGCGGAAATATTCCGCCATGGTTAGCGCTGAAAGTGCAACGCGAAGACGCGTGCCAGGTGGCTCATCCATCTGACCGAAGACCAAGGCTGTTTTATTGATAACGCCGGTCGCGGTCATTTCCAGGAACAAGTCGTTACCTTCGCGAGTACGTTCTCCAACGCCGGCGAACACAGATACGCCACCGAAGTTTTCTGCTACGCGATAAATCATTTCTTGAATAAGCACAGTCTTACCAACACCTGCACCACCGAAGAGGCCGATCTTTCCGCCCTTTACATATGGTGTTAACAGATCGATAACTTTGATACCAGTCTCGAACATCTCAGTCTTTGACTCGAGTTGATCAAATGCTGGCGCATCACGGTGGATCGGCCAGCGCTCTTTGATATCAAGGGATGATGTTGGAACATCGAGTGATTCACCAAGGGTGTTAAATACGTGGCCCTTTGTCACATCACCGACAGGTACTGAGATTGCAGCACCTGTATCTGTTACTTCTGCGCCACGGACCATTCCGTCTGTTGGCTGCATAGAAATTGCGCGCACAAGGTTGTCACCAATGTGTTGTGCAACTTCAAGGGTCAGGGTACGAGTAGTGCCACTCATGGTGGTCTCTACATGGAGCGCGTTAAAGATCGATGGCATTGAATCCGCGGGGAATTCAATATCCACGACCGGTCCAATTACTCGGGCAACGCGGCCTTTACCTGTTGATGACATCATTCACTCCCTGCACTAGCTGAGGCTAACGCGTCTGCGCCGCCCACAATTTCACTGATTTCCTGGGTAATTTCGGCTTGACGAGCCGCGTTCGCAAGTCGGGTTAACGACTTGATTAAATCATCAGCGTTGTCAGTTGCTGACTTCATAGCGCGACGTCGTGCAGCATGCTCGGAAGCAGCTGATTGCAACATCGCGTTGAAGATTCGGGCTTCGATAAAGCGAGGAAGAAGGGCATTTAGCACATCTCCCGCATTTGGTTCGAATTCATACATTGGCAGCAAGCCAGTTGCAACTGGAGAATCACTTTCTACAACTTCTAGCGGCAACATTCGCTTGGCCATTGCATTTTGAGTCAACATAGATTTGAACTCGGTAAAGACAATATGTATCTCATCAACGCCAGCTGCATCTTGGGATGAATCGGCTAAAAATGCAGTAATTAATGAGTCGGCAACTTCTTTAGCGTTCGCATATGTTGGGTTATCGGAGAATCCAGTCCAAGATCCGGCAATATCGCGATTACGGAACTTGTAATAGTTAACTGCCTTGCGCCCGACTAGGTAGCTAGTAGTTTGCAAACCACGTTCCCGGATCATCGCAGCGAGTTGTTCGCCTTCTTTAATCGCGTTATTTGAATACGCACCAGCCATACCGCGGTCGGCTGAGATTATTAAAATCGCAGCGCGTTTTGGATTCTCATGTGGTGTGGTCAAAGGATGGTTTGTTGAAGAATATGTAGCAACTGCGGTTACAGCACGGGTCAACTCATTTGCATATGGAGTCGAAGCAGCAACACGTTGTTGCGCTTTGACGATACGAGAGGCAGAGATTAACTCCATCGCTTTCGTAATTTTTTTAGTCGCCTTAACGGATCTCATCCGCCTGCGATATATGCGTAGTTGAGCGCCCATGAGTTACTTCTTCACCGCCGGTGGGACGTGCTTGGTGATTGCTTCAGAGCCTTCTGATTCGAGAGCTTCTGCAGCAGCATCGTTGACGGCAGCTACAACTGATGAGGTAAAGCGCTGCTTAAATGCGGCAACTGCTTCTTCCATCTTGGACACTGTGTCATCTTCGAGCAGTTTGGTCTCTGAGATAACTGTAAAGATCTCTTTACGTTCGCGGCCAATGAAATCTAGAAGTTCAGATTCAAAGCGACGAATGTCGGCAACTGCAACATCATCTAAGGCACCTGATGTACCGGCCCAGATTGAAACAATCTGACGCTCGAGTGAATAAGGTGAGTACTGACCCTGCTTTAGCAGTTCAACCATACGTGCACCGCGCTCGAGTTGAGCCTTTGATGCCGCATCAAGGTCGGAACCAAAGGCAGCAAATGCTTCGAGTTCACGGAACTGAGCAAGGTCAAGACGCAAACGTCCGGCAATCTTCTTCATCGCCTTTGTCTGTGCTGAACCACCCACGCGAGAAACCGAGACGCCTACGTTAATCGCTGGACGCACGCCAGCGTTAAAGAGATCTGTTTCCAAGAAGCACTGACCATCGGTAATCGAAATTACGTTAGTAGGAATAAATGCAGAAACGTCATTTCCCTTAGTTTCAATGATTGGCAGACCAGTCA
>JBAWXP010000128.1:0-2693 GCA_037143995.1 Actinomycetota bacterium | reverse complement strand
ATGCCGCGCGCTATGGATGAGTACTCACATCGCGGAACCGCATTCCACGTATGGATTGAAAATCATTTCAATGCCAAGACTCTCTTCGACGACGAAGATTTCGACTTAATCACACCATTTGAAGATGACCAGAAACTCGAGGATTTGAAATCACAATGGCTGGCATCCAGTTGGGCGCCACTTATCCCATATGCAGTTGAAGTTCCCTTCGAAACTGTTATTGCTGGAATTCTTGTACGTGGTCGCATAGATGCTGTCTATAAGACCGACTCGGGATTTGAAGTAGTGGATTGGAAGACAGGGTCAAAGGTCTTAGGTGAATCATCTGCTGTGCAGTTGGCTGTCTATCGCTTGGCGTGGGCGAAGTTGCAGGCAATTCCTGTTGAGCAGGTATCTGCAGCATTCCATTATGTGCCCACAAATAAAACAGATCGACGAGCCAATCTTCTTAGCGAAGATCAACTCATCGATCTGTTATTGCTGAAGTAAATTACTTCTTGAGATCAAAGCGATCAAGGTTCATCACCTTGGTCCACGCTGCTACGAAGTCCTTGATGAA
This sequence comes from Actinomycetota bacterium, assembly GCA_037143995.1. Classification (GTDB taxonomy): domain Bacteria; phylum Actinomycetota; class Actinomycetes; order Nanopelagicales; family Nanopelagicaceae; genus Planktophila. The sequence continues at coordinate 2,134 of JBAWXP010000128.1, read as the reverse complement.
CTTCTTCTCAGCATCGTTACTTGCATAGACCTCAGCAAGTGCGCGTAGTTCAGAGTGTGAACCAATGACTAAGTCAGCGCGGGTAGCGCTCCACTTAACCTTGCCTGTCTTGCGGTCATGCGCTTCAAAGAAGTTGGTATCACCGTTCTTAGGAGCCCACTCATATTTGATATCGAGGATATTGAGAAAGAAATCAGTGCTGAGCGTCTCTTTCTTATGTGTGAGTACGCCAGTCTTTGAACCGTCGTGATTTGCACCGAGAACACGTAAGCCACCGACAAGGACAGTCATTTCAGGTGCGGTCAACCCCAAGAGAGCTGCACGATCTACAAGTAGTTCTTCAGCGCTATGTACCTGCCCGCTACCGAGATAGTTTCGGAATCCATCGGCGGTAGGTTCAAGAACTGCAAATGATGCAACATCTGTCTGCTCTTGTGTCGCATCAGTACGACCTGCGCTAAATGGAACCTTGATTGAGAATCCGGCGTTATCAATTGCCTTCTCAATCGCTGCAGTTCCTGCAAGAACGATGAGATCGGCAAGTGAAATCTTCTTCTTTACCTTCTTGTTAAAGGTTACTTGAATCTTCTCGAGCTCTTTGAGAACTTTTGCAAGCTCCTTAGGATTATTTACTGCCCAATTGCGCTGTGGCTCAAGACGAATACGAGCACCATTTGCACCACCGCGCTTATCAGTTGTGCGGAAAGATGCAGCAGATGCCCATGCAGTTGTCACGAGTTGAGCAATGGTGAGATCGCTCTTAAGAATCTTCTTCTTTAGAGCATCAGCATCTGCCTTAGAGATTGTTGATTTGGTAGTTGCTGGAAGTGGATCTTGCCAAATGAGTTGCTCCTTTGGAACAAGTGGTCCAAGGTAGCGAGCAACAGGGCCCATATCGCGGTGAGTGAGTTTGAACCATGCACGTGCAAATGCATCAGCAAATGCATCGAGATCATTTGCAAAGCGACGTGAAACCTTTTCGTATGCAGGATCCATGCGCATTGCAAGATCTGTTGTGAACATTACGGGAGCATGTGTGACGCCCTTGAGATGTGCATCTGGGACTGCTTTAGCTGCAGATTCATCAGTGGGAATCCACTGTGTTGCACCAGCAGGTGACTTCGTCTTCTGCCATTCGTACTTAAAGAGAGTCTTAAAGTAGGTGTTATCCCACTTAGTTGGAGTTGGTGTCCATGCGCCTTCAAGGCCACTGGAAATAGTTTCTGCGCCATTTCCCTTGCCATTGGTGTTCTTCCAGCCAAGGCCCATCTGCTCGATAGGTGCACCTTCTGGTTCTGCGCCAACATATTTTCCTGGATCTGCCGCGCCATGTGCCTTACCGAATGTATGTCCACCTGCAATGAGGGCCACAGTCTCTTCATCATTCATAGCCATGCGAGCAAATGTTTCGCGAATATCTTTTGCAGATGCAAGAACATCAGGAACTCCATCTGGGCCTTCAGGATTTACATAAATTAAACCCATCTGCACTGCAGCGAGTGGATCTTCTAATTGACGGTCACCGCTGTAACGCTTATTTGTGAGCCACTCTTCTTCTTTACCCCAATACGTTTCATCTGGCTCCCAGACATCTGCGCGACCGCCACCGAAACCAAATGTCTTAAGGCCCATAGATTCGAGCGCGCAATTGCCGGTAAGAATCATGAGATCTGCCCACGACAGAGACTTTCCATACTTCTGCTTAATTGGCCACAGTAAACGACGCGCTTTATCGAGGTTGACGTTATCTGGCCAGCTATTGAGTGGTGCAAAACGTTGCATACCAGCGCCTGCGCCGCCGCGACCATCGTATGTGCGATATGTACCAGCGCTATGCCATGCCATGCGAATAAAGAATGGACCGTAATGTCCGTAATCTGCCGGCCACCACTCTTGTGAGGTTGTCATCAACGCTTCAATATCTTTCTTTACAGATTTGATATTGAGCTTCTTAAACTCAGCTGCATAATCGAAATCTTCATCCATCGGATCTGAGACAGGTGAATGTTGGCGAAGTACGCCAAGATCTAAATGGTTAGGCCACCAATCGGTGTTATATGTGCCCTCTTTATTGAGCTTGCTACCGGTATATGGACACTGTGCTGCCGATGTTTGGGCTGCCGATGTTTGGGCT
>JBAWXP010000127.1:0-2716 GCA_037143995.1 Actinomycetota bacterium | reverse complement strand
GGGTTTGTCTGATCCATGAACTGTGACAACTGAGATGTTCCGAAGAACTCCTTGATTGATGCAACAACCGGACGGATGTTGATCAAAGTCTGAGGAGTAATTGCTTCGACATCTTGTGTAGTCATACGTTCGCGAACAACACGTTCCATACGTGAGAGTCCGATGCGAACCTGGTTCTGAATAAGTTCACCAACGGTACGAAGGCGACGGTTACCGAAGTGATCGATATCGTCCTTTTCAACGCGAACTTCGCGGCCGTAATCCATGGTGAGATCGCCGCGGTGCAACGCTACGAGGTAGCGAAGTGTTGCGACGATATCTGAAATTGTGAGCATGCTCTGTGAGAGCTCGAGATCAAGTCCGAGCTTCTTATTCACCTTAAAGCGACCGACCTTGGCCAAGTCATAACGCTTACCGTTGAAGTAGAGGTTCTCAATAAGGTTCTGTGCTGCTTCCTTTGTAGGAGGCTCGCCTGGACGCATCTTGCGATAGATATCGAGAAGCGCTTCATCCTGTGTCTTAACAGTGTCCTTATCAAGGGTAGCCATCATTGAAGCGAAGTCACCAAACTCTTCACGAATTTGTTCGTCGGTCCAACCAAGAGCCTTGAGGAATACTGTGACAGATTGCTTGCGCTTGCGATCGATACGAACGCCAACGAGATCCTTCTTATCAACTTCGAATTCAAGCCAAGCACCGCGGCTTGGAATGATCTTTGAAGTAAATACATCTTTATCTGAAGTCTTTTCAATCTGGCGTTCGAAGTACACACCAGGTGAACGAACGATCTGTGAAACAACAACGCGCTCTGTTCCGTTAATGACAAAAGTTCCGCGTGGTGTCATTACAGGGAAGTCACCCATAAAGACTGTCTGCGACTTAATTTCGCCAGTCTCGTTATTGGTAAATTCTGCAGTTACAAAGAGTGGCTGCGCATATGTCATGTCGCGCTCTTTGCAATCTGCAATTGAATACTTAGGTAGCTCGAAGCGGTGGTCGCGGAATGAGAGCGACATCGTTCCTTGGAAATCTTCGATTGGTGAAATCTCTTCAAAGATTTCTTCCAAACCGGACTTCGCAGGAAGTTCTCCTCGATTTGTGTTGGTTGATTCTGCAAGACGTGAGCGCCACAGATCGTTACCAAGCAACCAGTCAACGCTTTCAACTTGCAGCGCGAGTAGGTTTGGAACTTCTAGTGGTTCGCGGATCTTTGCGAACGAAATACGACGTGGGGCAGTTGAACTCTTTTTCGCGGCCAAGAGATGTCCTTCCAGACAATATGCATTTATGTATGGACACGCACAACTAAAAGGCCCCCACCGCTATATGCAATGACCTTTAGAGAAAATATGCGAAGGGGAAGAGTATCGGCTCTCCCCCCATCGGGGCAAACCGGGGGCTTATACCCCCAAAGCTGAGCATTTGTCCTCAGAATCCAAATATTTGTGAACTAATCACCGCCGCCCGAGCATCAATCACCACCGCCCGAGCATGAAAAATCCCCTCTTGGGTGGAGCGAAGGGACTTTAACGAACCAAGTCCCAAGCCCGCCCGAGAGGGGATTTATCAGTAAGTAGAAATTACTTAACTGTGACCTTTGCGCCAGCTGCTTCAAGAGCTGCCTTTGCCTTATCAGCTGTCTCCTTGTTGACCTTCTCAAGAAGTGTTGCAGGTGTTGCATCAACAAGATCCTTAGCTTCCTTGAGACCAAGTGCAGAGTTGAGGTTACGTACTTCCTTGATAACCGCAATCTTCTGTGAACCTGCTTCTTCGAGGATAACTGTGAACTCATCCTGTGCATCTGCTGCGCCGCCGCCTGCTGCTGCTGCGCCACCAGCTGCTGCAACTGGTGCTGCTGCTGTTACATCGAATTCAGTTTCGAATGCCTTGACGAACTCTGAGAGTTCTACAAGTGACATTTCCTTGAACTGTGTCATTAAATCTGCTTGTGAGAGCTTTGCCATTTTATATTTTCCTTTTCCTTATTCCGCTGGAGTTTCGTCGGTTGCTGGGGTTACTGCGACATCTTCTGAATTCACAGCTTCAGCTGGAACCTCGGACTCAGCAATATTTGTTTCTGGTTCGGACACTTCAGCAACAACTTCGACAGCCGGAGCTGCCGCTGCTGGTGCTGCAGCAGGTGCGCCCGCTTCGAGCTTGATGCGAAGTGCATCGAAGGTACGCGCTGCCTTAGCAAGCGATCCCTTCATAGCACCAGCAAGCTTTGCAAGAAGTACTTCGCGAGACTCGAGGTCTGCAAGCTTCATGATCTCTGCTGTTGTTACAAACTTTCCTTCGTAGATTCCACCCTTGATGATAAGAAGTGGATTCTCCTTCTGGAAGTTCTTGAGGTTACGAGCAGCATCGATTGCATCGCCCTTAATGAATGCAACAGCTGATGGACCAGCAAGGAGATCATCTGCAATCTCTACGCCAGCGTTCTTCGCTGCAATCTTGGTAAGAGTGTTCTTTACGACGCTGTACTTGGTATCTGCACCAAGGCTGCGACGTAGCTGCTTCATCGATGTCACGGTAAGACCGCGATACTCGGTGAGGTAGGTAGCAGTAGCTGACTTGAAGTCTTCAGTCATTTCAGCAACTGCTGCTGCTTTATCTGGGCGAGCCATTCGGTTCACCTTCCTGTTGATTGGTGACCGCGGGCAATAAAAAAATCCGTGACGCGTAAATGCGCACGGATTAATGTGAACACCTACGC
>JBAWXP010000126.1:0-2728 GCA_037143995.1 Actinomycetota bacterium | reverse complement strand
GTCGATGTGGCTATCGATCAAGGTGGATGCTTTGAAGGATCGCACGCAACAACACACAATGATCCAACATTCAAAGTTCATGAATCTCTCTATTACTGTGTGGCAAATATGCCTGGCGCAGTACCTGCAACATCTACTGCAGCACTTTCTAATGCAACGCTCAAGTATTCATTGGCACTTGCCAATAAAGGTTGGGAGCAAGCGATGGCAGATGATTCAGGATTAGCTGCGGGGCTTAATGTGCACGAGGGAAAGATTATGTACGCAGCCGTTGCTGCGGCACACGGATAAATATTTTTCGGGCTAAAGAGTTAGTGGCGCTGCATCCCGCGACGACCCCAGAATTCCCACATACCCATCACGCTTAAGACAAGTGCGAATCCGAAGAGCAGGTCTTCAAGAGGTGCTGCGCAGATTCGCACACCGATAATTGCATCGGGGTTGTACATCACAATATTGCGCGATGTGAGCCACCAATTGGTCAGCAATTGAAAAGGCAAGATAATTGCGTAAGAAGTCCAGAAGGCAGCGCGAGTGAGCATGGAATTTTTAAAGAGAAATAGGTCAACAACGACTGAGATACTAAATGCTGCGATTGCGATATCTGAATAAATCATTCGCCGAACTCGCCTTTACGCCAATGAGGTTTGACTGTTGTTACACCTTCGATAGTCAGAATTGCAGCCAGTGGCACCACGATAAAGAAGAGATATTCCTCAAGCGGAATCTGAAATGGTCCGAAAATTCCGAGGATCTGAGACCTGTCAAAGAACCAGTGACCTCGCGCAATTGCATAGGCATCCCAGATAAGAAAGAGAAGACTGATGGGAAGGATGCTCAGAGCCGCTCTCTTGATGCGACGGAGAACTCCAGTTTTAAGAACAACTTCAAGCCAACCAGATCCGATGAGGGTGAAGATCAACATACCCATGTAGGACCAATGTTTCATGGCTGCATTTTCGCATAGAACCTAGAGAAAATTGCTACTGTGACGTTTATGGATACCGCCAAGTTGAGAGTCTTCGGAAGTGTGCGGACCTTTTCCAATATCTGCGTCGCAATCACAATTGCCCTGACAATTCTCTTCTCATCCTGGTTTGGTTCTAATTCTCTCAATTGGCAGGTTGCACTTGCCGTCGTTGCTCTGGCAATCGGCATTCCTCACGGCGCACTCGATCACTTAGTGACTTTGCCTAAATCTAAACCATTGACGATGGCGCTCTTTATAACAATCTATGTTGCGATTGCACTCGCTGCTATCTGGGCAATCTTGCAGTGGAATGTCTGGGGATTTATCGCAGTAGTGGTGATGAGCGCAACCCACTTTGGTATTGGCGATAGCGCATTTATCTCAGAGTTAGACCGTTTACATAATCGCCAGGGAGCCTCAATTCCGGTCTGGGCATATGCAAGTGCAGCGGGAGCACTTCCTGTTGTTATTCCACTTGTGAACAGCAGAAGCACCGAAGCTCTCACAAAGGTGAATGCAGATTTGGTGAATTGGCATCATGGATATACATCGCAGATTCAGATCGCTGTAGCTCTGATTGTGACTTTATCGCTCTCGGTATTGCTCGTGCGTAAGCGATATCGCGATGCTCTCGATATCGCACTCCTTGCCGCCTTGGCCTCAGTTGCGCCACCTCTTGTGGCATTTGCTGTTTATTTTGGATGCTGGCATGCAATGCGCCATACAGCCCGGCTGACTTCACTTCTTCCTCGATCTCAATCCGCATACGATGCTGGAAAATCAAGTAGAGCATTTCTTAACGCTGTTATTCCTGGGTTACCAGCTCTCGGTGGAACGCTAATTTTTGTCGTAGTTCTTGCCGGAATCTCGAAAGATAATCTGAGCGATTCATTTCTCTGGTTGACCTTAGTCACAATTTGGGCGCTGACCGTTCCCCACATGATTGTCACAGCGAAGTTAGACCGCGCCGCTCTAAGAAATTAGCGCTTCTTCAGTAGGCTTAATTTTATGTTGAAGAAGGTATGTGTAGCGCTCATTGTTCTGGCACAGATAGCCCCAGCACACGCTGCACCTATCTACATTTTCCCAGTTGCAGATTGCGCCGTTGATTATGCTCATGCACATCACGATTATGCTGCAACAGATATTTTGACGACAGCGGGATGTAAATTTGTTTCACCCATTGCAGGCACTGTCGATGAGGTCAATCGCACTGATCGCTGGAGCGGTAAGACCAACCTAGGAATAGATCGTGGTGGACTCTATGTCTCAATCATCGGTGTCGATGGAGTTCGCTATTACGGATCCCATCTGAAATCTATTCCAACAAGTATTCAGCCAGGAGTGGTAGTTACTGCAGGGCAGTTACTCGGAAAAGTTGGAGCAACAGGAAGTGCCCGCGGAACACATCCGCATCTTCACTTCGGTATTTCGTGGCCAACTCCTGCAGATACGTGGTGGGTACGTCGAGGTGAAGTTCTTCCCTGGAAATATCTCGATGCATGGAAAAAGGGAAAAGATCTATCGCCAGCAATGGCCGTCGATGCATTGAAAGCTAAAGTTGGCGAGATTCCGCCGCAGCCAAAGAAGTAGGGGAAAAAAATAAGGCCCGTTCGATTTCTCGAAGCGGGCCTTATTTATAAGTGAATTTAGTTAGCGTTCACTGCGTCTGCCTGAGGACCCTTAGGACCCTGGACAACCTCGAATGAAACTGCCTGACCCTCTTCAAGGGACTTGTAACCGTTTCCTTGGATTGCT
>JBAWXP010000125.1:0-2736 GCA_037143995.1 Actinomycetota bacterium | reverse complement strand
GAAGCGGCCCTTATGCATTCGATGCAGAACGTGCCTCCGGATATAAATACAGCGCGCGTGCATATCTCATTCAAATTAAGCGCGGCGGTGGCGGACTGCACCTGATTGATCCGATTCCCTTTGGTCCCAACCATCGCTGCTTTATCGCCATCAACGAATTGATTAAAGATCAGGAAGTAATTCTGCATGCCAGCACCCAGGACCTACCCTGTCTTCGCGAATTAGGAATCACTCCACAGATTCTCTTTGATACCGAACTCGGTGGCCGTATTGCAGGACTTCCTCGCGTAGGTCTGGGGCCGCTTCTTGAGACACTGATGGGAGTCTCACTGGCTAAGGAGCACTCAGCTGTTGATTGGTCCAAGCGCCCGCTTCCACAAGAGTGGCTTAATTACGCAGCTCTCGATGTGGAATTATTGGTAGAACTTCGCGACAAGGTCTATCAATTGCTGGTTGATGCAAAGAAGTGGGAATGGGCCGCAGAAGATTTCGCATCAATTATTTCAGCCCCTCCTGCTCCACCGCGTATTGATCCATGGCGTCGAACTTCAGGAATGCATAAGGTAAAGAAGCGCAACCATATGGCAGTTATTCGCGAACTCTGGAATGCGCGAAACGAGTTAGCACAAGAAATTGATATCTCTCCCAGTCGTTTACTTTCTGATCTTGCAATTACTGAAATTGCACTTGCATCGGATAAAGATCCCATCACAAATCGCAAGCACCTCGAGAAAATTCTGCGACCTTTGGGATTGCGAGCGCGCTGGTTAGAAAATGCTGCAACATGGATCAGCTGTATTACCAATGCCATTGCGATGACCGAAGATCAGTGGCCCGAGGCGCGCTCCAAGAGCGATGCCATGCCACCTATTAAAATTTGGCGCGAGCGCTTCCCTGAAAAATATGCGCCGCTTTCCCATGCCAGATTTAATCTGCAGGTGCGTGCAGAAGAGTTATCGATTCCTCTGGAAAATATGATCAGCCCCGAACTTGTTCGCCGCATCTGTTGGCAGCCACCCACATCTACTGTCAGTGAAGCCCTCATCGCTCTGGGCGCCCGTCGTTGGCAGGCAGAGATTGCCTCCCCCATCCTTGAGAAGGCTCTGACTGAGCGTGAGCCGCTAGAAATACCTGAGCCTGAGGGCGAGACTGAGGCGCCGCTCGCAGAGTGATGATTTACGCAACATATGAGTTGCGTAAATAACCAGGTTCAATTACGCTCTCACCATGCTCAGCACATTCATCATCGCCCTCCGTGAAGGGCTTGAGGCTTCTCTGATAATCGGTATTTTGGTCGCTTATCTCGTGAAGACAGAGCGCAGACATCACCTACGTGCCCTGTGGACTGGTGTGGCGATTGCAATCACTGCCAGCTTGGCTCTGGGCGCCTTCCTCTCTTATACATCTGCAGAGCTTTCAACAAAGGGTCAAGAGGTCTTTGCGGGAACAACATCTTTTGTGGCTGTCGCAATGGTGACGTGGATGGTCTTCTGGATGAAGCGAACAGCACGCGGACTTCGCGATGAGCTGCATGGCAAGGCTGCAGTCGCAGTTGCCTCTGGAGCAATCTCCATGGGGACTCTCGCCTTCTTCGCCGTGGCTCGCGAAGGCCTTGAAACATCACTCTTTCTGTACTCAAATTTCAAAGCTGTGGGGGCAATCTCAACAGCAACTCTCGGACTCATACTCGGGTTGGCACTGGCAGTAGGACTTGGTTATGGAATCTATAACCGCTCAGTCAAACTCAACCTCGGCAAGTTCTTTACCTATTCAGGTGTTGCACTCATTGTCGTTGCAGGTGGCGTGCTTTCATACGGAGTGCATGAATTCCAGGAATTTGGTCTGCTCCCAGGTCCTGATGCCTTTATTTGGAATATCACTTCATGGATGCCGAAGGACTCATTTATCGCATCCCTTCTGGGTGGAACGATCGGCTTTGATACAACGACCTCATGGCTCCAATTCTTTATATGGGCTGCCTATCTAGGTATGACGGTTACCGCTTACCTCTCACCTGCGAAGGTAAAAACTCCCCTTCACGCATAGCCTTTTTTCCTACTCACGGGTAACCTTGAAACATACTCCGTAGAGAAGGAACCCTTATGACTTCGCAGATTCGATCCGTCGTCCTCGTTGACGCTGTGCGCACACCTTTCGGCAAAGCTGGAAGCATGTATGCAGGTACTCGTGCCGATGACCTCATGGTCCGTGCAATGCGCGGGTTGCTCGAACGCAATCCCAAGGTCGATCCTGCATCTATCGATGACGTTGCTATCGCTGCTGCAACGCAGACTGGTGATCAAGGAATGAATATCGGTCGTAGTGCAACTCTTCTTGCAGGGCTTCCTAAAACTGTTCCTGGATATTCGATCGATCGTTGGTGCGCTGGAGCGCTTACTGCAACGACAACTGTTGCAGGTGCAATTGCAATGGGAGCCATTGATATTGCAATTGCTGGCGGCGTCGAACATATGGGCAACCACCCCATGGGCGACCTTATGGATCCTAATCCACGCTACTTGGCCGAGAAGTTGGTTGAGCAAGATGCGCTCGCAATGGGTGCAACGGCAGAACGTCTGCACGATCGCTTTCCACATTTAACAAAAGAACGCGCAGATGCCTATGCGCTCAATTCTCAGATGAAAACTGCCAAGGCATATGCGGATGGAAAGATTCAACGCGATTTAATACCTACTGCTGCTCGCAGCCCAGAACTAGGTTGGGCAATTGCAACTG
>JBAWXP010000124.1:0-2754 GCA_037143995.1 Actinomycetota bacterium | reverse complement strand
TGAATGTATCAATAGCGTGATCTGCAGTATCAGTTGGATCAAGCTCTATTGGATCTAGGGCCAACATGCGCGCAACATCCATCGCTACATTGCCTGCACCAATAACAACTGCGGTCTCACAACCTAAATCAACATTCACGTCGGCAAAGTCTGGATGTGCGTTGTACCAAGGTACAAAATCAGCTGCCGACATCGATCCTGGCAAGTTTTCGCCAGGGATACCTAACTGCTTGCCAAGGGAAGAGCCCGTGGCAAGAATTACCGCGTCGTATTTTTCCTGTAGCTCGGCAACGGTTATCTCAGTACCGATTTCAACGTTTGCAAAGAGTCGAAAGTTTGGGTCAGCTGCAATCTTTTCAAATACTTTTGAGACGGTCTTAATCTTGGGATGATCAGGTGCGACTCCACTTCGAACCAATCCCCACGGTGTTGGAAGGCGCTCAATCATGTCGATGGCAAATATGCGATCGACATTCTGCTGATTATGCAGAGCTTGAGCTGCAAAATAACCGGCTGGTCCCGCACCGATGATTGCAACCTTGAAGTGCGCCATAGGGATATCTTAACTCCGAAAGGCTTCGGGATAGAGTGCTCCTATGATTCCTCAGCGCACACTCGGTCCTTTTACTGTCTCGGCAATCGGTATGGGTTGCATGCCCCTCTCGTTCCCACACGATCGGGATCCAGATTTAATTAACGACCCTGAGCGGGCTATTGGCGTTATTCATGCCGCCCTTGATGCCGGAGTCACTTTGCTTGATACCGCCGATATTTATGCGCCAACGTGGAACAGCATGGGCCACAATGAAATCCTTGTTGGGAAAGCTTTTCATAGTTGGAGTGGAACTCCTGAACAAAAAGCAAAGGTAGTTCTCACAACTAAAGCCGGTATAACTCGTGAAGAAAATGGAACAATGTTTGGCCAGGGCGGACGTAATTCATCGCGACATTATTAATATCGTGCGGTTGAAGCATCGGCCCAAAAAATGGGGCTAGCAAAGATTGCCTTGTGGCAACACCATAGAACCGATCCTGCAATTTCATATGAGGATCAATTCGACAATGTTATGTCTCTTAAAGAACATGGCTACGTGCAAGAAATTGGATTAAGTAATGTGAATGCACGGATGTTGCATCACGCAATCAAAGCCGGTGGTACACCTGCGCAAGGTGGAATCGTTTCAGTTCAAAATGAATATAGCCCTAACTATCATCATTGGGCTGAGGTAATTGATATCTGCACCGAGTATGGAATCGCTTTTCTTCCTTGGTCTCCGCTTGGTGGAGGGCGTAACTTTAAACGTCTAGGCTCTGGTGAAATCGGAGCGTTCAAAAATATTGCCGACAATAGGGGCGTCTCACCATATGCGTTAACAATTGCCTGGCATCTTGCAAAGTTCCCAACATCGATTCCAATTCCCGGTGCATCCAAGGCCGCGTCAATTCTGGACTCTCTTGAAGGCACAAAAATCACCCTAACTGCATCAGAGATTGCGGAGTTAGATGCCAGTTGTCCGACAGATACTCCTATAAATGGAGAGCTTTTAGATATCGCACAGCTTAAGAATTGATTGCCACTAGGGCCTTTATGCCTATTGCTCTTGGTGATGGACTCACATGGGTACATGCCCTAAATTGCAAGAGTCGTGTGTAATCTTTCTGGAATGCAGACTCACTTGATCCAGCTAGAGAACAATCAAATCTTGGAGGTCGTAATAGAGGGCGACCCACGAGATTCCGCGATCGTCCTGCACCATGGAGCGCTTGGTTCTTCTGAAAATATGGCGCCTTTCTTTCGCATAGCTCGCGAACGTGGATATTTTGCGATCGGGATCACGCGACCAGGATATGCAGCCAGTACGCGCCGCGAAGGTCGAAGGACCTCTGATTATTTCTTCGAGACTCAGAAAGCCATTCAACATTTTCAGGTGAAACGATTTGTTTCATTGGGATGGTCCAGCGGCGCACCAGCTGCAATCTCGGATCTTCAAGATGATAGATGTATGGGCGCGATAACCATCGCCGGTGATGCTCCTCGAGTGAGTAATGATTGGGATACTTACTATGAAAAATATCCACCCAGGAATGGAGCTTCGGAAGATTTTAAATTTCCGTCATTAGATGAGTTGAGAATATCTAAACCAAATCAAATCGTGCAGTTATTTGGTGAAGCACTCTCCCGTAAGGATATTGAAATCTGTAGTGGTAAATTCAGTAGTGACTTATCTGATGCAATGAATCACGGATTAGCCTCTGGAGATTTTGGTGCCATGGATGATTTCGAAAGTGATGCCTCCCCTTGGGGAATCGAACTTGAGGCAATTACTAAAAGGGTTGCCGTTTTCCAGGGCGATGAAGATCGATTGTGCACACCAGCTCATGGACATTTTCTCGCAGAGAAATTGGGCAATGCAGAGCTTTTTCTTGAAACTGGGGAAGGCCATATTTCATTGATGTATAACAAAACTTCCAAAATAATTGATAAGGCGATTGAATTTTTAAACCATTAAAGGAAATTAGCGCTCAGCCATAATTGAAGCCAGTTGGCGGAGACGAGGAGATTTGAACTCCTGAAGGCGATTAAACCTTACCTCGTTAGCAGTGAGGCGCACTCGACCGGGCTATGCGACGTCTCCGAGTACAGCAGGAGTTTACCGTGTGCGGGGTTGGCTACCAATTCTCTCAACTTGTACGCTAAAGCCATGGAATCCACTGATAAGCCGGTCGAAAGCCGTCGGGTATACGACGTTCCCC
>JBAWXP010000123.1:0-2830 GCA_037143995.1 Actinomycetota bacterium | reverse complement strand
TCAGGCGTCATCCACACTTTGCCCAGATTGACAAAAGCTGCAACATCATCTCCATCCGTACCGTGGATCGTCGCAGTCAGTTGTCCGTGTAGCGCCGCCGCAATTTCTGAATACTGTTTTTCAGCACATGTGATAACCACGGTGGTTGGCCCAAAGTGTTCTTCAAGGAGCGCGCTGTTCTGTGATGCAGTTGCCCAGTCTGTGAAGAAAATTGTCGGTGTGACTCCGAAGCCTTCAGCACGTGCAATACCTGTTGCGATTTCAATCTTTCCGCTTGCTGTGAGAGCTGTGATAGCAGCTGAGTAACGATCTGCAATCGACTTACTTAATAGGGGAGCGACAGCCAGGCTTGCCAGGTGCGACTTCATAGTTTCGATGAAAGTTGAATCAGCAGGTGCAAAAATCAAACCTGGCTTTGTGCAGAATTGTCCTGAACCCATAAGCGCTGAATCAACGAGACCCTTGGCAAGAGCTTCAGAACGTTCATCGATGGCGTTTTGTGTGACAAAAACAGGGTTGAGGCTCCCCATTTCTGCATAAACAGGTATCGGAGTACTGCGGCGTGCACCAAGGTCCACAAGGATTCGACCCACAGTTTCAGAGCCCGTGAAACCAATTGCAGTGATTGCAGGATGCTCTGCCAACCAATGTGTGATCTGAGGGCTTGTTCCTTGAACAATCGAGTACGCATCTGATGAAACTCCACATTGAGTGAGCGCTGCTTTGATTGCTTTCTCAATAGTTGCACACGTGTTGGGATGTGATGGATGTGCCTTAGCGACAACTGGGTTTCCTGCTGCTATCGCAGAGGCCGCGTCTCCACCTGCAACAGAGAAGGCAAGCGGAAAGTTACTTGCAGCAAAGATTGCAACGACTCCAAGGGGCTGATTCATCTTACGAATATCAGGACGTGGAGCAGGAGAGTAATTGGGATCTGCTTTATCGATGACAACAGCTAAATGTTTTCCGGATTCGACAAGGCGCGCAAAGAGTTCGAATTGAACAGTGGTTCGGGTAATTTCTCCAGCAATCCGAGCTTCAGGAAGGGCAGTTTCGGCGCATGCTGATTCGATGAGCGAATCTCGTGATGACTCAATCGCAGCTGCTATCGCGCGCAAGAGTTGAGCACGTTCTGCAGGTGATTGATTGGCAAGAGAAGAAGAAGTAGCAGCCGCTAGTGCAATCAGAGAGTCAACTTCACTCTTGGAATTTTCAGCGATCTCTGCTCCGTACGAGCTTCCATCTATGGGTTTCACGGCGCGAAAGGTCATGCGAGCATCCTATGAGTATCCTCGCCCAATGAGTACTACCAAGCAGAGAGCCGGAATATTTGCAGTGCTCGGCGCTGCACTCTGTTTCGGAACAACTGGTACTACGCAACAACTGGGAGTTCCGGATATTTCACCGGTGGCTGTCGCATCTGCGCGCCTGATCTGCGGCTCACTCTTCCTCTTTATCTTCGCCTCCTTTCAGAAGAAGACTCGTGGCAAAGTGCGCATGCCACTTATGGATCTGATCATCTGCGGTGCTGGAATCGGCATGTACCAACTCACTTTCTTTAGCGCAGTGCATGCAACCGGCATCGCAATCGCCACGGTGACTGCTCTTGGTGCCGCGCCAACTCTCTCTGCACTCGTCGCCTTCGTATTGATGCGCGAGACACCACAGAATAGTTGGTACTTAGGAACGGCAATCACCATCTTAGGAATCGTCTTGGTTGGAACCGCGCATGGAATCGCATCTTTTGATGGCAAAGGTGTTGCACTCGCAGTACTTGCGGGCTTCGGTTTTGCAGTATTTAACGTTGTCTGCCGACGTTCACTTGCTCGTGGTGCGCAGGATATTTGGCTTACGGCGACAACTTTTGGTGTTGCAGCGCTTGTGAGTTTTCCCTTCCTCTTCACGCAGAGCCCCGCGTGGATTCTGACAACCAAAGGATTCTTTACGGTGCTGTGGCTGGGGCTCATCACAACCTCGGTTGGTTACATCCTCTTCATGTTTGGTCTCAAGCGGATCGAATCAAGCCTCGCAGCTACGGTCGTATTGGCAGAGCCAGCAACTGCAACAATTCTGGCCGCTGTAGTTATTGGTGAGAAACTAGTCGTGCAGAGCTATCTCGGAATCGCAACCGTTGCGCTGGGCATCCTCTATCTAAGCCGAAAGACCACTAACTAAACTTATAGAAAGCCAATGTAATCGCGATTGTAAACATGATCACGGCGATGACAGAATCAAGAATCTTCCAGAATATTGGACGGGTCATGTATTTCGACGCTGCTCGCGCCCCAAAACCAATAGCTGTGAACCAGATGACGCTGGCCATCGATGCACCGAGAGCAAATAGCCATCGATGGGAAGCGAATTGATTTGCGATACTGCCTAGGAGAATAACAGTGTCGAGATATACATGAGGATTGAGGAAAGTGAAAGTTATTAAGGAGAGTAGGACTTTAATTGCAGATTGGCTCTCAGAAGTTGCCACTGTAAGAGTTTGAGTTGAGAAAGCTGCGCGAGCGCTCTTAATTCCAAACCACGTTAAGTAAACCACGCCAAACCACCGGATATATTCAAGGGCTTTAGGTTGTGATTGCACAAAAGTTCCAAGGCCACCAACACCAAGAACTATGAAAAACGCATCTGCGACAGAACAGAAAAGTACGACCATAGCTACGTGGCTACGGAGAAGGCCTTGCTTGATGACAAAAGCGTTCTGCGCGCCGATTGCGATGATAAGAGAGAGGCTCGCGAGAAAGCCGGAAAGGAGAGCCACCATGATGTGGACGATACTGGGATCGAACCAGTGACCCCCACAATGTCAATGTGGTGCTCT
>JBAWXP010000122.1:0-2860 GCA_037143995.1 Actinomycetota bacterium | reverse complement strand
CGCCGCACAACGATTCAAGCACTGCTCTATCACTTAACTCGCGGTGAATTAAAGGGCAATTAACCACTTGGCGTAGCCTTCACAGGTTCAACCATGTACCTTTGCCCGTATGAGAGTTGCCGTTCCACGCGAAATCAGAGATGGCGAGAAGCGCGTAGCGCTTGTGCCCGATGTTATTAATAAATTGACCCGACTTGGATATGAAGTTGTCATCGAATCTGGAGCTGGTGTTCATGCACAAGCAACCGATGCGCTCTTCACAGCAGCCGGTGCCACAGTAAAGAGCGGCAACGTCATTAGCGATGCCGACGTTGTTCTCTCAGTTACCTCGCTTACGCCAGCGCAGATGGGCAGCCTGAAGAAAGGCGCCGTCACAATCTCTTTCCTGTCGCCGGTAACAGCAGTTGATTCCATTGATGCCGCAGCAAGTGCGGGAGTTTCAGCCTTCTCTCTTGAATTAGTTCCACGTATTTCACGCGCACAATCAATGGATGCGCTGACTTCACAGGCTCTCTGCGCTGGATATCGCGCAGCAATTGTCGGTGCAGAACTTTCTCCACGATTCTTTCCCATGTTGATGACCGCAGCAGGCACTGTTACACCAGCACAAGTCTTGGTACTCGGTGCAGGAGTTGCAGGTCTGCAAGCGATTGCAACTGCGCGCCGCCTTGGTGGTGTCGTCAGTGCATATGACGTTCGCCCTTCATCTGCTGATGAAGTGAAATCAATGGGTGCAACATTTATCAATCTTGAACTTGAAGCCCTTGAGGGCGCTGGTGGTTATGCACGTGAGATGACGGAAGAGCGGTCAGCAAAGCAGCGCGAGTTATTGACTCCCTATATTGCTAAATCCCATGTTGTGATTACAACTGCGGCAGTTCCAGGGCGCGCAGCTCCTCGTCTGATGACGGCGCAGATGGTTGATGCGATGGAGGCGGGCACAATCATCGTTGACCTTGCTGCCGAAACTGGTGGAAATGTTGAAGGATCAAAACCAGGTGAGATTGTCGTGACAGCAAAGGGAGTTCAGATCTGGGGCGGCAAAGATGTTCCTAGCCAACTTCCATTCCACGCATCAAGTTTGTACTCACGTAACGTCGTCAATCTCTTAACTCTGATGACAACGCCAAGTAAAGATGGTGCACCAGTTTCACTCAATATCGATTTCACTGATGAAATCATCGATAAGTCAGCTCTTACACATGCAGGTAGCAAGCACACACCCGGAGGGACCCACTAATGGATGCAATCGCAATCATTTCCATCTTTACACTCGCCGTCTTTGTGGGCTTTGAAGTTGTCTCAAAGGTCTCTTCAACTCTGCACACACCGCTGATGTCAGGTGCAAACGCGATTCACGGCGTCATTCTCGTTGGTGCCATCATCGTCGCCGATCACAGCGAAACTAATCTTGAACTTGGTCTCTCACTTGCCGCAATCATCCTTGCAACGATCAATATGGTCGGTGGATTTGTTGTGACAGACAGAATGCTTGAGATGTTTAAACCCAAGAAGGACCCTGTTGAGAAAGGAGGCTCCAAGTGAGTACCAATCTCTATAGCTTGATCGGCCTCGCAGCAGGCGTTGCCTTCATCTTGGCGCTCAAAGGTTTATCTCATCCAAAGACTGCGCGCCGCGGAAATCTCATCGGCGCAGCAGGTGCCACAGTTGCAACACTTTCAGTATTTCTCTACGTCACTCCACCTCGTGACCCTCAGATGGCTGCGCATTCACTTCCACTCAACCACTTGTGGTTAATTCTTGGTGCTATCGCTGTTGGTTTGATTGTCGGCGTTCCTGCAGCACGCAAGGTAGAGATGACGCAGATGCCACAACTTGTTGCACTCTTTAACGGTGTTGGCGGCGGAGCAGCTGCGCTCGTTGCAATCGTGGAATATCTCCACCTTGGAGCAGGTGCAACTACAGCTGAAGTTATCTTCACAGTCTTTACCGTTATCGTCGGTTGCGTCTCATTTAGCGGTTCGATTATTACCTTTATGAAGCTGCAAGAGTTGATGACAACTCGCCCCGTGGTATTTCCTGGCGGGCGATTCGTTATTGCTGGCACTCTCGTAGCAGTACTTGGATCAGCGGTTTGGGTTGTTAACGCTCTAGGAACATCTCCACTGATGGTTCTTGCAGCGCTCTCACTTCTCTTCGGTGTGCTCTTCGTACTTCCAGTGGGCGGCGCAGATGTGCCGATTGTTATCTCCCTACTGAATGCATTCACTGGTCTTACTGTTGCAGCAAGTGGTTATGTACTCTCATCAACACTTCTCATTATTGCCGGAACACTTGTTGGTGCATCAGGAACAATCTTGACTCGCTTGATGGCAGAGGCAATGGGACGCTCACTCTTTGGAACACTCTTTGGTGCATTTACTGCAAAGCCACAAGAAGCAACTGGTACAGGCGAAGAACGCCCAGTGCGTTCTGGCTCTGCTGATGATGTTGCCATTCTTCTCAACTATGCACGTCGCGTTGTTATCGTTCCGGGCTTTGGTCTTGCAGTTGCACAGGCACAGCACACAGTGCGCGAACTTGCAGATCTGATGCTCTCCAAGGGCATCGATGTTGCATATGGAATTCACCCTGTTGCAGGTCGTATGCCAGGACATATGAACGTTCTTCTTGCAGAAGCAAATGTTCCTTACGATCAGTTAGCCGAGATGGATGAAGTCAACCCAACATTTGGTCAGACAGATGTTGCCATCGTTATCGGTGCTAACGACGTCGTAAACCCAGCGGCTCAGACAACACCAGGCTGTCCTATCTATGGAATGCCAATTTTGGAAGTAAATCACGCAGCTAACATCATCTTCTTGAAGCGCTCAATGCGCCCAGGATTTGCTGGTATCGA
>JBAWXP010000121.1:0-2871 GCA_037143995.1 Actinomycetota bacterium | reverse complement strand
AATTATCTTCGTTGCATCTTCTGCGGACTCTGCGTTGAAGCATGTCCAACTCGCGCACTTACAATGACAAATGAGTATGAACTTGCAGATGATAAGCGCGAGAAGTTGATCTTCGAAAAGGAAGATCTACTCGCACCGCTTCGCCAAGGAATGTTGGCACCCCCTCATCCAATGTATCCAGGAATGACAGATACCAACTATTACAACGGTGATGTGAAAGAAGCGCATCCAAGTCAGGCTGAGAAGTAATGCTGACTATTCAAACTCCTGAAGCGGTGATGTTCTGGGTGCTTGCACCAGTTGCAGTACTTGCCTCTCTTGGAATGCTCCTTGTAAAGAAAGCAGTGCACTCAGCGCTCCTTCTTGCTTGGGTCATGATTACTCTTGCAATCTTCTACATCGCACAAGATGCACTCTTCCTTGGCATCGTGCAGATTGTTGTATACACAGGCGCTGTCATGATGCTCTTCCTCTTTATTCTCATGCTTGTTGGCGTTGACGCCTCAGACTCACTCACAGAAACAATTCCAGGACTTCGCCCGATTGCAATCACTGCAGCAGTGGGCTTTGGGGGACTTCTTGTTTCACTGATTGGCCGCGCGACACTGGGCCACGGCGCAGTTGGATTAGAAACTGCAAATGGTCCTGGCAATGTGCAAGCGCTAGCACAGCTACTTTTCTCGACATATGTATGGCCCTTTGAAGTTGTTTCTGCACTCCTCATTACCGCAGCCCTTGGTGCCATGGTTCTTGCACATCATCAACGCACAGTTGCTCGTCCCACACAGCGCGAGCAAGCAATTGCGCGCTTCCGCGGTGCCTCACTCGGAAGTGCAGCAGGACTTCCCAATCCAGGTGTCTTTGCCCGTCACAATGCAGTCGATGTTCCAGCACTTCTTCCGGATGGATCTGCAGCCCCTAACTCAATCTCTGCAACGCTCAAAGCCCGTGGCGACATGTTGGAATCTGCGCAGTTTGAGCTCGGCGAAGTTGATAACACAGTGACGGAGGAGAAGTAATGAATCCGTATAACTATCTCTACGTCGCAAGTTTGCTCTTCACAATTGGCGCTGTTGGCGTTGTTGTTCGTCGCAATGCCATCGTTGTCTTTATGTGCGTTGAGCTGATGCTCAATGCTGCAAACCTTACTTTGGTTACCTTTGCTCGTATCAATGGAACTCTCGATGGCCAAGTTGTTGCCTTCTTCACCATGGTTGTTGCCGCATGTGAAGTTGTAGTCGGCCTTGCCATTATCGTGACGATTTACCGTTCACGCCGTTCAGCATCTGTCGATGATGCTAGTTTGTTGAAGCGATAACTATGGTTACCTCAACATCTCTCGTGTATTTGATTGCACTTCCTTTATTTGGATCTGCAATTCTTCTTCTGGCAGGACGCCGTTCAGATAAGTGGGGACACCTTTTAGCAACTGCGCTCTCTGCAAGCTCTTTCGCAGTGGGCCTTTATCAACTTTCACAGATGTTGGCTCGCCCAACTGAGGAGCGAGCGATCACTCAGAAGCTCTTCTCGTGGATCAACGTCGGCACATTTAACGTCGATGCCGGCCTGCTTCTAGATCAGCTCTCTATCTGCTTTGTCCTTCTTATTACAGGTGTGGGCACACTGATCCACATCTACTCAATTTCCTATATGTCACACGATGAGAACCGTCGTCGATTCTTCGCCTATCTCAACCTCTTTATCGCAGCGATGCTGCTCCTTGTTCTAGGAAATTCATACCTGAATCTCTATGTCGGCTGGGAAGGCGTGGGCCTTGCTTCATACCTATTAATTGGTTTCTGGAATCAGAAGCCTGCCTATGCAACTGCATCGAAGAAGGCTTTTGTCATGAACCGTATTGGCGATATGGGCTTGTCATTTGCCATCATGATTGCCTTTGCAACTCTGGGCACAGTTTCATTTAGTGGTGTGCAAGAGGCATCACATACTGCTTCAAAAGCAGCCCTTACCGCTATCGGAATTATGTTGCTCGTTGCAGCAACTGGAAAGTCTGCGCAGTTCCCATTGCAAGCATGGCTGGGAGATGCAATGGCTGGTCCAACTCCGGTATCTGCACTGATTCACGCAGCAACGATGGTGACAGCAGGTGTCTATCTCATTGTGCGCTCTAACTTCATCTTTGATGCAGCTCCAACTGCGCAGCTTCTCGTTGTCATTGTCGGTGCAATTACCTTGATGTTTGGTGCTCTTGTCGGTACTGCTAAAGATGATATTAAGAAAGCACTTGCAGCATCAACAATGTCGCAGATCGGTTACATGATTCTTGGTGCCGGCCTTGGACCTGCTGGGTATGCCTTTGCCATCATGCACTTGCTGACACACGGATTCTTTAAGGCCGGAATGTTCTTGGGTGCAGGATCTGTCATGCACGGCATGAACGACCAAGTAGATATGCGTCGCTATGGCGCTCTACGTAAATTTATGCCGATTACCTTTGCCACCTTTGGTCTTGGATATTTGGCAATCATCGGTGTTCCACCCTTTGCTGGTTTCTATTCGAAAGATGCAATTATCGAAACTGCCTTTAACGCTGGGGGACTCAAGGGAATACTTCTTGGTTCCACCGCACTTCTTGGCGCAGCAATAACTGCCTTCTATATGACGCGCGTGATGGTCCTTACCTTTACAAGTAAAGAGCGCTGGGAAGATGACCAGCATCCTCACGAATCACCACTGTTGATGTGGCTTCCGATGGCAGTTCTTGCAATTGGCTCAGTCACAACAGGATTCCTCTTTACTCGCGGGCATGCACTGGTCAACTGGTTATCACCTGTCGTCGGAGAACATGCTGAGGGCGAGAAAGTATTGCTACAACCGGCAGTGGTTTCTGGCCTTGCACTCGTTGCAGTG
>JBAWXP010000120.1:0-2900 GCA_037143995.1 Actinomycetota bacterium | reverse complement strand
TTGAGAACCAAAATAAGCGCGCGACGGTCTGTGACAACACCCAGTGGTTCATAGGTGGCGTTGAGCACCAGCGTCCGGTTCATCATTACCTCGGTTCCAACGCGTGGCTCGCGTTGATTGGGTTATATTGCCTCAAAAGTGCGCCCTTGAGGGGTATTTCGTGGTGAAATTTAGATAAAGATTTCACTACCCTTAACGCCTATGAGCGAACATACGCGGGCAATCTGGGAATGGTTCAACGGGGCCCCTCTTCGAGTCTTGGTCATCTTCCTGACGGCTCTCATCAGCCATTTAGTGGGCCATCGCGCAATAGATCGCGCCATCGTTCGACTTGCAAGCGCTGATTTAAAGCCGGGACCAGGAACTGCAAAGCGTCAGGCAGAACGTGCTCGCACAATAGGAACAGTCTTTAGCTCAACTTTTAATGCATGTGTGTGGATCATCGCTATGGGAATGATTCTTGGTGAATTTGGATTCAACCTCGGCCCTGTCATCGCATCTGCGGGAGTTATTGGCGTGGCAATCGGTCTCGGTGCCCAAAGTCTTGTGCGCGACATTCTTTCTGGAATCTTTATGTTGATTGAAGATCAATATGGTGTTGGTGACGATGTAAAAGTTCAAGATATTGAAGGCAAGGTCGAACGCGTTGGGCTAAGAATTACTCAGGTGCGCGATAAGAAGAACGTGCTCTGGTATATCCGCAACGGTGAAATTCTCGTTGTTGGAAATAGATCTCAGAAAAATTAATCGAGCTGATTAACCAGGTGCAACGCTGCGCCTTCTAAGTAACGCCACAACTTCTCACGGTTTGCTTCATCCATCTCTACGCCATCAACTGCTGCCTTCATGCACGATAGCCATGCTTCTTTCGCGGCCGGATTGATATGAAAGCCAGCATGGCGCATGCGAAGTCGTGGGTGTCCGCGCTCTTCTTGATAGGTGGTTGGTCCGCCCCAATATTGCGCAAGGAACATCTGCAGGCGGTGCGCCGCACCTTTCATATCTGATTCGGGATACATGGGACGCAAGATTTCATTGGTAGCTACGTGGGCATAGAACTGTGAAACAAGATCTGCGAAGAAGGCTTCTCCCCCAAAGAGTTCGTAGTAATTGGTTGTATCGCGCTCCACATTAACCTCGAACTTCTGCGGTTGTCTTTCCCTTACCTATTTGTAGCACTGCAAGGGATGCAACAAGACACATTGTCGCTGAGATATAGAACGCAAGTGCGTAATCACCTAACTTCACTCGAAGCAGCGCAGCGCCAATAGCTGCAACCGATGCACCTACTTGATGGCCCACAAAGACCCATCCATAGACAACCGTTGCTCGCTGTGGTCCAAGAATTGCGCGGCAGAGCATGATTGTTGGCGGCACTGTTGCAACCCAATCGAGTCCGTAGAAAATAATAAAGACAAGTGTTGATGGGTGCAGAGTGCTAAAGAGAATTGATGGCAAGAGGAAGAGTGATAACCCTCGAAGGCCGTAATAGAAGAAGAGCAACTTTCGTGGGTCCATACGATCTGTAAGCCAGCCAGAGAAGATAGTTCCGATAACATCGAATACACCGACTAGAGCAAGCAAACTTGCTGCAACTGTCTCACCCATTCCATGATCATGAGCGGCAGGAATAAAGTGAGTACCAATAAGACCATTTGTCGAAAGCCCGCAGACAAAGAATGTTCCGAAGAGAATCCAGAAATCTCTCGACTTCGACGATTTCGTCAACGTATCGATTGCAATCTTTCCTGCAGACATTTCATTCGGTGGCGGTGGTTGCCAACCAACAGGTGCGCCGTATGGTGCTAGTCCCAGCAGCTCAGGTTTTTCTTTCAGGAAGAGGAAGATAAAAGGAATAATCAGCGCAGATGCACTACCAACAGTTAATGAGACGCTCTTCCATCCATAGGTAATAGCAAAGTGCGAGAGCAAGGGAAGAAATATAAGCTGACCGCTTGCAGTGGCGGCGGTGAGGGCGCCAATAACAATTCCTTTACGTGCAATAAACCAGCGGTTTGCAATCGTTGCTGCAAAGACGAGCGCCATAGAACCTGCGCCAACACCGACGCCGAGCCCCCATAACAACCACAGATGCCATGGCTGGGTCATAAATATTGTCGACGTTGAACTGAGTGAAACAAGTGCCAGAGCTGACATCACAACTTTACGGACTGTGAATCGCTCCATCAACGCTGCGGCGAAAGGGGCGACGAGACCGAAGAGCAACACATTGATGGATACTGCAAATGCGATCTGAGAACGCGACCAACCAAATGCATCTTCAAGAGGCACGATAAGCACAGATGGAGCTGAACGATAACCAGCAGAAGCCATCAAGGTGAAGAAGGTAACTGTTACTGCAATCCAACCTGGGTGGATCTTCTGCTTTGCCATCCGTTAGGCCTTTAGGTATTTATTAAGGAACTCGCGTTCTGCATCAGTCAGAGGACGAGATTTCTTAGTCTCCATTGATACTGCAACTTGTACAGTCTTTACCGTGGCATGCACAACACCGTTATCTCCGACTACCTCATACCCCATAGTGAAAGATGAATTGCCGATTGCTTCAACCCACAGGTTAACGTCGTAGAAACGTCCACCTTCGTAGATTGGTTCGATGAAATCAACTTCTGCGCGCGCAACCACCATTTCAATAATGGGTGACCACAAGAATCTCGCCTCTTGAATATAGGTCAGATACTTTGCATTATTGACATGGCCAAAAGCATCGATGTCATCCCAGCGGACGAATTGCTTTCCTGTGTACATCATTAGCGAGTCAGCTTTCGATATGTTGCGCGATGCGGACGTGCAGCATCTGCACCCAGACGTGCAATCTTATTCTCTTCATAGGATTCGAAGTTTCCTTCAAACCAGAACCACTTTGAATCACCTTCGTA
>JBAWXP010000119.1:0-2911 GCA_037143995.1 Actinomycetota bacterium | reverse complement strand
ATTGCAGCTTGTCTTCCTTTTTCAGGAGCAGCACCGGCACCAAGGCCTTTCGTTGATGCGCGACCAATATCAAGTTTCACATCTGCATCACTCATTAATAAATGCTGTGCATCTGTATTGATAGCGATGAACTCAACGCCTTTTAATCCGACATCAATCATGCGATTGATTGCATTTACTCCGCCGCCGCCGATACCGACAACTTTGATGACAGCTAAGTAATTCTGTGGTGCAGCCACGTGAGTCCCCCTTAAGAACTGTAAACCTCTACTTGAGGCATACATTTCTACTCTCTATATGGCGGTCAAGGTATGTCGTTGGGCGTGAGTAATCAAAGACCGC
The DNA here is from genome assembly GCA_037143995.1 of Actinomycetota bacterium. Taxonomy (GTDB): domain Bacteria; phylum Actinomycetota; class Actinomycetes; order Nanopelagicales; family Nanopelagicaceae; genus Planktophila. The sequence continues at coordinate 2,569 of JBAWXP010000119.1, read as the reverse complement.
CACGAACTATTTTCTCAACTCTTACTTGATAGATATCAAATGAAAAAAGTGAAAAATTTATTTCACTATCGGTGCATGTGGTGCGCTGATATCAATTTTCTTAATATTTTTATTTTCAGGAAGAGCGATAAGTGCGTTAATTACTTGAATTTTGAGGGCTGTTTTCTCATTCTTGCCCCACGCAATTCGGAGATCGCGACCATCGATTGTCAGATGTAGCAAGAAGCTAGAGCTATCGCGGGCTGAGAGTGAAGTCACCTGAGATTTAAAGGTCTCTGGAAGTGATTGAAAGAGGGCGATTGCAGCGACACCGATCTTCGGATGGGCGGCGCTGACAGTAGGCAGATTTGCCCCAGCGAATCCAGGGAGCAGAAAGACTTTACCTGTTGAATCAATCGTTGAACCATTGAAGTAGGCGGCAGGAACTCGAGGTGTCACAGCGATCTCGACATGGCCGCTCAACCAATGTCGAGAGATATCAACCGAGTTCACCCAATCAATTGAGTCAATCCGAGTGGCGATGGCGCGAGGTTCCACACGAGCTAATTTCTCCCCCGGTGCAATGTTCACTAAGGCAATTACTTCGCTCTGGCTATCAGGTGTTGGTGCACCAGAAACGGTGACTGTCGAGACTGAAAATATGGATGACCAAGCAAAGAGATAGACCAGGCCAGCAAAGAGTGCAACTACAACAGATGTTGCAACGGAAAATCGCGAGACTCTAGGCAAAGCGACGTTGCAATCCCTCGGCGATGATAGGTGCAAGAGAATTTACATCTCCAGCACCTAATGTAAAGATCACATCTCCCGGTTGAGCTAGCCCGATGACTCGTTCTGCAGCAGAAGCAAAATTAGGGATGAAGTGGCCTTTTTGCATCTTCTCTGCGATTAAAGCCGATGTAATCCCATGTATTGGTTTCTCGCTAGCTGCATAAATTTCCAGGAGGGTTACATCATCTGCAAGATCGAGTGCGATTGCGAATTCATCGAGAAATGCTTGTGTGCGAGAGAAGCGATGAGGTTGAAATATGACAAGTACTCGACCATCACCGGCATAACGTCGCGCCGCCTCTAGAGTCACGCGTATCTCAGTTGGGTGGTGTCCATAGTCATCGATGATGCGAATGCCATGTTCTGTCGCAGTCAATTCAAAGCGACGGCCAGCTCCGCGAAAATTATGCAAGCCTTCAAGTAGCTGATGCACGGGTAGTTCAAGTGCCAAGCCCATTGCAAGGCATGCTGCAGCATTGAGGAGATTGTGATGTCCAGGCACTTGCAGATCTAAGTTGCCGACAGCGCTGCCCTTCCACAATATCCGTGCCTTCGAACCCATGGGGTTGAGGGTGATCTGATCTATGCGTAGATCTGATCCTTCTCTTTCACCATAGGAAATTGCGCTGCAAGGAAGTGCAGATCTGCCAAGGCGAGAAGAGCCTTCATCATCGGCGCAGTAAATCAAGAATCCTTGCGGAGAAATTGTCTGAGCGAAGCGATCAAAGATTTCAGTTACAGCCTCTGGTGTGTGAAAGAAGTCAACGTGATCATGTTCAATATTTGTGACAATTGCAGCCAGTGGCTTGTACTCAATAAAGGAGCCATCGGATTCATCTGCTTCTGCGACGAAGATATCTCCTGTTCCGCGATGGGCGTTAGAGCCCGATGCTGTCAGTGTTCCGCCAATGGCAAAGGATGGATCGACTCCACACGCTTGCAGAGCAACGGTCATCATCGACGACGTTGTGGTCTTTCCATGTGTACCGGCCACGGCGATACTGCGAGAACCGCGCATTAAGAGCGCTAGCGCTTGGGCTCGAGTAAGAATGGGGATCGAACGTTCGACTGCATATGCCATTTCAGGATTAGTTGCAGCAATCGCAGTTGAGTAAATGACCACATCTGCACCCGCTACATGTGCTGCTTCATGTGATGAATAAACCTGCGCACCAAGTGCCTTGAGCGCGATGAGGACTGATGAATCTTTTGCATCCGAACCCGTTACTTCAATTCCATCAGAGAGTGCAATGCGTGCCAGACCGCTCATACCTGATCCACCGATACCGATGAAGTGGATCTTCTTGCCAATGAGCGAATCCATTTACTTGCCTCCTTTCACTGCATGCTCGATGAGCGAGGCAATCTTAGAAGCAGCTTCGATATCTACTGGTGAACCATGAGCCGGGGCGGCGGAGCTCTTTGCAAGAAGTTGCGTGATGTTGGCGAGAAGCCACTCAGATGTGAAGTTCTTCTGCTGCACTATTTCAGCGCGACTCTGTCCGACCAAATCAAGGCCATTAAGTTCTTGTTCGCCGTTTCCAATAGGCAATGGAATAAAGAGTGCAAATTTTCCTAGGGTGTTGACTTCTGCACATGTCACAGCGCCACTTCGTGAAATCACAAGATCTGCTGCAAGATAGGCAGTTGCCATGTCTGTGATGTAACTCTGCGCACGGTAGCCATCACCTGAATCTGGAAGCGAATTCGCGGATCCAACGCCGTGCAAAATTTGAATTCCAGCTGCATGCAATGAAGGTTGCGCCTTGGAAATCACGCTATTGAGAGCGGCAGATCC
>JBAWXP010000118.1:0-2916 GCA_037143995.1 Actinomycetota bacterium | reverse complement strand
CCTGTTACAACATCGCCCTTACGTAGACCGTACTTACGAACCTGCCCTTGTGAAACATATACATCGTTTGAGCCGGGAAGGTATCCACCTGTGCGAATAAATGAGTAGTTATCCATAATGTCGACGAGGCCACCTACTGGTACCAAGACATCATCTTCACCGATTACTGGTTCGCGCTCTTCACGGTTTCCACGATCGCGGTTGCGATCGCGTCCTCGGTTGCGATCGCGTCCACGGTTACGTCCACCACGGTCATCGCGGTCGCCTGAATTACGATCGTTGTTCGATGGTGCGCTATCTGATGAATCTTCATCATCATCGCCTTCATCGGATGCGCTATCTGAATTCTTATTGTCTCGGTTGCTCTTCTTAGCATTGCGAGCTTCACGGCGCGCTTCGCGCTCAGCCTTTGCTGCTTCGCGATTTGATGCCTGGAGATCTGCGATAGCTGTAACGAGATCATCTTTCTTAAGCTTTGCTGCACCATCGATGCCGAGCTGCGACGCAACTTCCTTTAACTTTGGAAGGGTCATGCTTGAAAGCTCAGGACTGCTAGAGCGAACTGGTTCTGTTGTTGTCATGTATTTCTTTTCACTTTGGGGCTGACCATATGAGGAGAGCCCAGGATTTTTATATTGTGGGATTTAACTTCTTGATTTTTACTACTTGGATTTATCAATTCTTCTTTGTTGACCCTTAACTTGCGAGGCTCGAACTGATGACAAAACTATAGCAGGGTGGCTCCACGGCTAGCAATTTCAAGAGATTTACCCTCAAATTTAGCTCCACCGGCGCGTGAAAGCTGTGTGGTTTCGTCATCACCCTCTGTATGAAGTGCAAGAACAGTGGGACCTGCACCTGAAACAAATGCTGCTAATCCCGCAGCACGTAGCTTTGTCATCAGAGCAAAGGATGCGGGCATCGCTTCTTGGCGATATGACTGGTGTAAGAAATCTTCAGTTGCTGCATACAGTAAATCAGGTCGGATCGTAATCGCCTGGGTCATCAAGGCAGCATTCGTTGTATTGCGTTGTGCATCAGCAAATGGAATTGATTCAGGCAACATCTTTCGCGCCTTTGAAGTCGCTAATGGACTTGATGGAATAAATGCCATCACCTTGATTCGTGGGTCAACAGGTAGGTGAACTGCGTGTGCGACTGCTTTACCTTTTTCAAGATCTTGCCACGCGATTGTGGCTCCTCCAAAGAGAGCTGCCGCAACATTGTCGGGATGGCCTTCCATCTCATTAGCAAGATTGAGAAGAGTTTCATCGCTCATCTTGTCTGTGCCAGTAAGAACGAGTGAGCGAGCAAGAACTAATCCCCCAACAATCGCTGATGCTGAAGAACCAAGGCCACGTCCATGAGGAATCACATTGAGTGCGCGAACAGCGAGACCTTTTGGTCTTCCACCAAGATAATCAAAGCCTTTGTAGATTGCTTTCACGAGTAAATTCTTATCTGTGCGTGGAACTTCATCGGCGCCTTCACCCGTCACGTCGATATCAAGGCCGCCTTCATCAAGAATTTGAGCAACGTAACGGTCATACATTCCGAAAGCTAACCCAAATGAATCAAAGCCAGGTCCGAGGTTTGCAGAAGTTGCAGGAACCTGAACCTGAATCGGATTCGCTTTAAAAGTTGGCTTAGCCATGGCGCAATTCTTTCTCTACTTCTTCACTAAACCAAGAGCTTTAGCTGCTGCATCTGCATTGACTGGAACGACTACAGGATCTGCAGCGCCTTCGAGCGCCCACGGAATATCTTTCAATCCATTTCCAGTGCAGGTAATAACAATTGTCTTATCTTTTGGCAGCTTGCCAGCGTTCTTATATTTGATAAGCCCAGCAAGACCTGCTGCAGATGATGGTTCGCAGAAGATCCCTTCGCGAGAAGCAAGTAAGTGATAGGCCGCAAGAATTTCTTCATCAGTTACTGAATCAATTAACCCGCCTGATTCATCGCGTGCCGCGATTGCTTGATCCCAAGACGCTGGATTTCCAATGCGAATCGCTGTTGCGATTGTCTCGGGCTTTGCAACAGCTTTGCCTGATACAAGTGGTGCAGCGCCGGCCGCTTGGAATCCCCACATCTGAGGTAACTTCTTTGAAATTTTATCCTTGCGATATTCGTTGTAACCCTTCCAATATGCAGTGATATTTCCTGCATTGCCAACAGGCAGAGTGTGAATATCGGGTGCATCACCCAGCATGTCTACAACTTCAAATGCTGCAGTCTTCTGGCCTTCGATGCGATAGGGATTGACAGAGTTAACAAGTGATACTGGGTAATGCTCAGATAGATCCCGTGCAAGAACCAAACAATCATCAAAGTTTCCATCTACCTGTAACAACTTTGCTCCGTGCACAACTGCTTGTGCCAGTTTGCCCATTGCAATCTTTCCTTCGGGGATGAGAACTGCAGGAACCATTCCAGCTTTAACTGCATATGCAGCTGCTGCAGCCGATGTATTTCCTGTTGATGCGCAGATAACTGCCTTTGCGCCATCTTCGGCAGCTTTAGAGATCGCCATTGTCATGCCACGATCTTTAAATGAACCCGTTGGATTAATTCCTTCAAACTTGACCCAGACATTGTTGCCGAGCATCTCGGAAAGAACGCATGCATAGATAAGTGGTGTGCCACCTTCGCGCAAAGTGACAACCGGAGTCTTTGCAGAGACAGGTAAGCGATCGCGATATTCCTCGATTACTCCGCGCCATTGATGCGCACCAGTTTTTTTAGAGAAGATACCCATTACGAAATCGCGCCTTCTACACGAATAACGCTAGAAATCTTTGTGACCATCGGCATCTTCTTCAACGCTTCAACAGTTGCCTTGAGTTCACCTTCTGTTGCGCGGTGGGTAACGATGATCAGTTCAGCATCTTGATGGCGACCATTTTGATCGACAGT
>JBAWXP010000117.1:0-2954 GCA_037143995.1 Actinomycetota bacterium | reverse complement strand
CTTCTGGCCGGCAAGTTCTGTGACATCTGTCAGGGCTCCTGCAACATCGAGTTCGACGCTGGTGCGGCGGGAGAGCTTGCCATCTTTGATATCAAAGAGTCCAACGTGCAGACGGTGCGGACGAAGCTCCTTAGAACCAACTGGCATGGTTGGCACTTCTTGCTTAATGCCAATGGATTTATAGGAATCGCCATCGATTTCAATGACAGGGCGAAGAGTATTCACACCTGCTGTGCGAAGCCATGTTGATACCCACGGATTTAAGTCGCGACCTGATGCAGCCTCAAGCTGATCAATGAGATCTTTGAGTGTTGTATTTCCATATTGGTGCTTTGCAAAGTAGAGACGAAGTCCCTTAATAAAGTTATCGCGTCCAACGTGAGCCACAAGCTGCTGCAATACTGATGCGCCCTTTGCATATGAGATTCCATCGAAGTTTGTGCGCACTGCATCGAGATCTTCCATCTCGGTGGCAATTGGGTGAGTAGTTGTTAGCTGATCTGCGCGATAGGCCCAGTTCTTGCGAAGAGAGTTGAACTCAGTCCATGCATGTGTGTACTTCGTAGATTCAGAGACAGATTGGTATGAAGCCCATTCAGCAAATGATTCGTTGAGCCACAAATCTTCCCACCACTTCATGGTGACCAAGTCGCCGAACCACATATGCGCCATCTCGTGATGGATTGTGGTTGCGCGGCTTACATAGTTGCGCTCGGTGACCTTGGAGCGGAAGATCAAGACATCTTCATGGAAAGTTACGCAGCCAACGTTCTCCATGGCGCCCCAGTTGTATTCAGCAACGGCAATCTGGTCGTACTTGCCGAATGGGTAAGCAAGACCGAAGGTCTTCTCGAAGTAGGCAAAGCCCTGCTTAGTAACTTCAAAGATTTTGTCGGCATCAACATATTTAAAGAATGATTTACGGGCATAGATACCCAGTGGAATTGTCTTCTCGCCTTTGTACTCATCGTGAACAGATGTATAGGCGCCAGCAACAATTGCGGTGACATATGTTGCGATGACTTGTGACTCTGCAAATTGTGTGAACTTACGGTCGTTATCAAGATCCTTGGTGGATTCGATTCCGTAGTTAGAGATAACTTCCCAATGCTTAGGGGTAATTGTGCTGATTTTAAAAGTTGCCTTCTGATCTGGTTGATCAAAGCAGGCATACATACGGCGAGCATCGCCAGTTTCGAATTGTGTATAGAGGTAGACCTCGTTATCGGCTGGATCGACGAAGCGGTGCAGACCTTCGCCTGAGTTTGAGTAAATGCCATCATGTTCAATCTCAAGAACGTTTTCGGCAGCAAGGGCCGGAAGATAAATTGTTTCGCCATCGAACTTGGGATCAAAGTCTGCGCCGTTGAGTTTTGCGCTGATGACTTTGGTTCCCACGCAGTCGATAAATGTTGTTGCACCAGGCTTGAGGCCAGCAAATTTCACAACTGTTTTCACACGAAAGTTTTCAGCGCCAGTTGTAAGGTCGAGATCAATTGAGTAGCTAGAAACTTTGATAAGGCCTGAACGTTCTGCTGCTTCAACTTGCTTGATATTTGTGCCTGGCACGAGAACTCCTTGGTTATTAGTCTTCTAGAGACGTAGGTGGGTCAACCGCCCTATCCAACCACCACTTGCGATATTCGGCACGGGTTAGGATTGGGTGATGGAACAGGACTCGGTACGCACATATCGCTTACGCGGATCTCGTATCACTGGACCTCAACAGAGCGCCCTCGATAAGTACTGGGGCCTGTATGGAATCGAATATTCCTACGACTTACTTGATATTCCTTCACTCTTTCCCACCTCGAAAGAAGTAATTCTTGAGATTGGTTTCGGAATGGGTGAAGCAACTGCGCTCCTGGGCAGAGATTTTCCTGAGACCGGATTTCTCGCAGTAGAGGTTCATAAGCCAGGTATTGGGAAGTTGATGGCACGAATAGAAGAACTGGCTCTTTCCAATATCCGCATCATTGAAGGCGATGCGCACCCGATTATTAAGACGATGATTCCAGATGCATCTGTAGATGGCGTGCACTTATTCTTTCCAGATCCATGGCCGAAGAAGCGCCATAACAAGCGACGTATCGTTAACGCTGAATTCTTAAAACTCATTCACCCAAAGATCAAAGATGGTGGCTTCTTTCATATTGCAACCGACTGGGTTCCATATGCCGAATATATTGAAGAAGTGCTTGCCGCAAGCCCGCTATTTACTGGGGGAGTCATTGAACGACCGGAATGGCGGCCGCAGACTAGGTTTGAAGGACAAGGGATTACCAAAGATCATCAAGTCAATGATCTGCGCTACCTTAAAGTTTAAAGTTCGCCAGTAATTTCGTAGTTCGATATTTTTTGAATGCGGCGTGCATGACGCTCATCGCCTGTATATGGCGTTGCAATAAAGGTATCAATTAGCAACTTCACGAAATCAGCCTCGTGCATACGCCCACCCACAGCAATGACATTGGCATTGTTATGTTCGCGAGCAAGCTTTGCAGTATCGATGCTCCAGACAAGTGCTGCGCGAATTCCCTTGACCTTATTTGCAGCCATTTGTTCGCCATTGCCTGAACCACCAAGGACTATTCCCAGCGATGTTGCATCCTTAGCGACTGCTTCAGCGGCAGGAATGCAGAAATCTGGGTAATCATCGAGGGCGTCGTATTCGTATGGGCCGTGATCTGTAACGTCGTGGCCATTCATTACTAAGTGAGTGATGAGCTCATTCTTGAAATCAAGGCCAGCATGATCGCTACCGATGTGAATGCGCATGCGCAATTTAATCATGTAAAGCATTTAGGAAACGGAAAGCCCGCCACACTCATAGCGTGGCGGGCTTTCCTACCCAAGGAGGAACTACATGTTCTAAGTTCTTATGCTTTTGGTGTTGCTGGAAGTGTCAGTGTTGGTGAACCAGCTGGTGCACCCATTCCGCCACGTTCACCATG
>JBAWXP010000116.1:0-3030 GCA_037143995.1 Actinomycetota bacterium | reverse complement strand
GATCAAAATGGACGTCGTTATTCAGCAGTAATAGGTACATCCTTTGTCACACTCTTTATTATTGCGATTGCATTCACAACCAAACCATGGGAATTTCTTGCAGCAAGTGTCATTGTTGGGTTTGGTGGCGCCTTCCTTTCAACAACACCATCATCGATTGTCGGAGATGTTCTCGAAGGTAAAGGTGGACAAGTAATCGGCCTCTTCCAGATGTCAGGAGATGCGGGTGCGATGGTTGCGCCGATAGTTCTTGGCGCCATCGCTGATCACTATGGATTCAGACCTGCATTCTTAGCATCTGCAGTCCTCATGTCGCTCGCAGTTCTTGTCGCAACGAAATTACCTGAGACACGTGCATCGCACCTGCGCACTATCTAATAACAGTAAAGGCAATTCCCACTATTGCAAGTATCGCAGCAGAAGCAATGCTGAGCTTCTTCCCTAATCGCTGAGGTAGACCATTTATCCCTTGGGCAAGATCCATCTCTAAATCTTTTAATACATTGAGGAAGTGAAAGGCTGAGGTAAAGGATAAAAACGCAACGAAGAGCCACAGCGGAGGATTCTTATCTGCGCCTAAATAAATCCCCCAGAGCAAAGCTCCGAATGAGACTAGGTAAGGCACAACAGAGAGAACACTCTTCTTCAATTTCGCGTTATATAAAGTTGCACTTAACAGAGCTAAAAAATGCAGTGCTGTTCCTTTTACTCCCCAAGGAGCAATCAATGAGAGCAGTAATGCCAAAAACAGCGCAATAAAGACGGCAGGCTTTAACTGCTTTGCGGTAATCATGCCTGCAACGAGTGGTTTCTTGGAACGAGATGCTGCCACATCGAGCGGGTAATCAATCAGGTCGTTTGTCCAACCCACCACACATTGACCTGCAAGAACTGCAACCGCAATCTGGAGCGCTTCACCTGCTGAATAAGGTGAGAGCGATAAAAAGAAGGACATGGTGACAACAAGAACAGTAGGCCCGAAATGCGTTGCCTTAATCAGGCCACTAATAGTTCTTTGCACGTGAGAATCTTAGATGTCCACAACATGAAAATGGTGCCCCCGATCGGACTCGAACCGATACTGGAAGGATTTTAAGTCCTCTGTCTCTGCCATTGGACTACGGGGGCCAATGTGAGTGCGCAGTCTATCTTGGTTGTTAGCGCGGTTCTCCAAAATCTATCCCGGATATATCTAGCTCTGCATCGGGTTGATCCTTCTTCACATATTTTGCGAGTATGAAGTAGGAGATTGCCGCACCGCCTGAAAGCCCCGCCCCTAGCCAAAAAGCAAGTGGTTCAGAAACAAATGTATTTTGTAGAAGCCACAGAGTCAGCAGAGTTGGTGAGATACACACTCCGATAGCGCCCCACCATCCTCCAGGTATTTTGTATGGACGTTTCATATTGGGGAATCTAAATCTCAAGACAAGTAGCGCTACGAACTCAAGGAGTAGGGCGCATAAAGTGAGGAACATATCGGAATCAATAAGCGTGGTGAAATTAAGCGATGCAAAGAATGCGTAGATAAGAACGCTGATCACAATTGCTCTGATGGGTGTATTTGTCTTGGGATTTACTCGAGCCATAGATCGCGGCAGATATCCATCTGCAGCCAACATAAATGGCAATCGAGACATGCAGAGTAAGAAGCTGGAGAAGAGGCCTGCTTGAGCAACGAGCGCCCCGATGATCAAGCCATTTTTGAGCCACGTTCCTCCCAAGATATTTGCAGCAAGTGCAAAATCTCCGTTATCCCACTTTCCAACATCACCTTGATGTAACCCTGATGCAAGAGCGGCCAGGATTGGCAATGTGTAGCTCAGAACTACGAGAGGTAAGTTATAGAAAAGCGCACGCGGATACGCTGATGATGCATTTTCAATTTCACCACTAGTGGTAGTTGCAGAGTCGTAGCCAATATAGCTCCAGAGAATGATGCCAAGTCCTGCACCTGCAGAACTCATAAATGATTGTCCATGTAGAACCATCGGAGAGAAAATTGCAGTAGTTGGGTTTGCTACATAGTGCGAGATTGCTAGCCCGATAAAGACGATAAGTGGTGCGAAGAGTAAAGCCATCGAAATAACCAAGCCGCGCCCAACTAGTTTCACGCCAAGAATGTTGATGATTGCCAGAGGAATCATGATGGCAATCGCCATGAGCCAATGTGAATCTATACTGAAATTTCCACCAAAGAATGAGAAGAGAACGTGCTTGCCTCGTGCAACATCGGGAAACCAGATAGATAGGTAATCTACGAAGATAATTGCATAGAGTGGAGTATCAAGCCACGATGCCATCCAGCTAAGCGCCGCCTCCATAAATCCTAAAAAAGATCCGCAGGCAATCTTTACCCACGAATAGAAACCACCTTCGAGTGGAAGTGCCGAACTTAACTCTGCATTCATGAGAGACATTGGTAGGGATAACAAAAATGGAATAGAGATCAGCAAAATCAGCGACATTCCGATTCCGGATGAAGAGAGAACTGTCTCGATTCCGTAAGGACCGCCCGATGAACTAAAGAAGATGATTGCCACTAAAGGCAGAATGCGAATTGCTCTCGGCAGAATGATTCGCTGGCGGGCCATGGTTATGACAGTACCTCTATAACCCTTGAGAATCTAGAACTAAATGACACCGGAAAACTTGGCAGCCTTCTTCAACACTGCATCCAACATTGGACTGGTGAGCTTTCCTGTAAAGGTGTTCTGCTGACTTGGGTGGTAGCTGCCGATAATCATGAACTCGACTCCATCGTGCTTGTACTTGATGGTTACGCCGTGACCGAACTTCGCTGTCGGAATCTGATGGCCTTGGGTTTTAAGAGATTTGATCAGCACTTGCCAACCAAAGCTACCGAGCGCCACGAAGGCACGCACGGTCGGTGCAATCAGCTGCAGTTCATTCTCAAAAAATGGTGAGCAATTATCTCGTTCTTCAGTCGTGGGTTTATTCTCGGGAGGCGCACATCGCACCGCCATAGAGATGCGGGTATCACGTAGCTCTTGTCCATCATCGCGCGATGTA
>JBAWXP010000115.1:0-3034 GCA_037143995.1 Actinomycetota bacterium | reverse complement strand
TGGAATGAATCTGAAGGTGGACGTTGGTCTCCTAAGGTCTTCTACATTCTTATCCTTGTACTTGAAACGATGATGATCGGTGTCTTTGCAGCAACGGATGTCTTCTTGTTCTACGTCATCTTCGAAGCGATGTTGATTCCTGTCTACTTCCTTATCGGTGGCTTCGGTACCGGAGAACGCGCAGCAGCTGCTGTGAAGTTCTTGCTCTATAGCCTCTTTGGTGGGCTATTGATGCTCGCATCCATTATTGGCCTTTATGTAATTTCAGGTGCCAATGGTGGCCACACATTCGATATCACTCGCTTGTCAGAGCTACACATGCATATGAGTTCAATGACTCAGAACTTATTGTTCCTCGGTTTCTTTATCGCCTTTGCAATCAAGGCACCTCTGTGGCCATTGCACACCTGGCTTCCAGATGCAGCAGCGGCAGCAACTCCTGGAACATCAGTTCTCTTGCTTGGCGTACTGGATAAGGTCGGAACATTCGGAATGATCCGATTCTGTCTTGCACTATTCCCCGATGCATCGAAGACATTTACTCCTCTTATTATCGTGTTAGCTGTAATTTCAATTATCTACGGCGCATTCCTTGCCATTGGTGCACGCGATATCAAGCGCCTGATTGCCTACACATCAATCTCTCACTTCGGCTTCATCACAATGGGAATCTTTGCGATGACATCGCAAGGTATGAGCGGTGCAACGCTTTATATGTTTAACCACGGATTCTCAACTGCGGCCCTCTTCTTAGTTGCTGGATGGATGCAATCACGTCGCGGCTCATCAACGATTTCAGACTTCGGTGGGTTGCAGCGCGTTACTCCGGTGATGGCATGGACATTCTTTATTGCAGGAATGTCTTCTCTTGCTCTTCCGGGTCTTTCCAGCTTTGTCAGTGAATTCCTAGTTCTCGTTGGAACATACACTCGTTATCCAGTAGCTGCGGTGATTGCTACATTTGGAATCGTTCTTGCTGCACTGTACATTTTAATTCCCGTGCAGAAGGCCCTTCATGGCCCCACAACACCGGGCAATGAGAACCTCACAGATCTCAACCTGCGTGAAAAGATTGCCATTGCACCAGTCATTGCAATAATCGTCGCCCTTGGTTTCTATCCTTCACCGCTTCTTAGCGTCATTAACCCAGCATCGGCGCATGTGCTTGAAGTACAAGGTTTCACCGATCCAGTTCCATCAGAGAGCGCAGGCAAGTAAATGGATTTCGTAGCCCCAGTACTCAATTACGCACTCCTTGCACCAATGTTGATAGTTCTCGGGGGAGCACTTGTTGGTGTTCTCATCGAAGCGTTTGCTCCACGTGCATCTCGCCATAACTCTCAGCTCTTTGTCACGATTGCATCTCTTGTTATTGCTCTATCTGCACTACTACGCGTGCGCAAGCAAGTATCGGTATCTGCGGCGATGGGATCTATTTCCTTTGATGGTGCAGGCGTGCTCTTTCAAGGATCTATCTTGGTTATTGCCATACTCTCGGTATTTCTTATTGCAGATCAAGAGAACTTCACCGCCCTTCCTGCAGCAGTTCCAGGATCAGATGAAGAACGTCATTCATTGCAAACAGATATGCGCGTTACCGAGGTTTACCCGCTCACACTCTTTGCAGTCGCTGGAATGTTGTTATTCCCTTTATCAAGTGATCTGATCACACTCTTTGTCGCCCTCGAGATGCTCTCACTCCCGTTGTATTTGATGGCTGGCCTTTCACGCCGCCGCCGTCTGCTCTCGCAAGAAGCGGCGCTTAAGTACTTCTTACTCGGCGCATTCTCATCAGCCTTCTTCCTCCTTGGCATTGCCTATATTTACGGATACTCAGCTTCTATTACCTTCTCTGGAATTCAAGCAAGCATCGTTGGTGGTTCTGGAAACGATGTCTTCCTCCTTCTTGGAATCGCATTTATCTCTGTTGGTCTTCTCTTCAAAGTCGGCGCCGTTCCATTCCATGCCTGGTCACCTGATGTCTATCAAGGTGCACCAACTGCAATCACTGGATTTATGGCTGCTGCAACAAAGATTGCAGCATTTGGAGCAATCCTTCGAATCTTCTACGTTGCCTTTGCAAATGCTGAGTGGCAGTGGAAGCCAGCGCTTATTCTGATTTCAATCGTGACGATGGTCTTTGGATCTGTTGTTGCAATTTCTCAGCGCGATGTAAAGCGCATGCTTGCTTACTCATCAATTGCTCACGCAGGATTCCTTCTTGCGGGCGTTATTGCACTGAGCAAAGCAGGGCTGGAAGCCTCTATCTTCTATCTCTTCGCCTATGGCATCGCAACAGTGGGTGCATTTGGAATCGTCACACTGGTGCGCGATTCTGCCGGCGAAGTAACAGACCTCAATCGTTGGAGCGGTCTTGGTAAGCGCTCTCCACTTATTGCATCAGCCTTTGCCTTCTTCTTACTTGCCTTTGCTGGAATCCCACTGACTTCAGGATTTATCGGAAAGTTCTCTATCTTCTCAGCTGCCTATGCATCTGGCAGCACCGCAGTATTAATCGCTGGTGTTCTATCTTCAGCCATTGCAGCCTTCTTCTACATTCGCGTCATTGTCTTGATGTTCTTTAAAGATCCCGTTGAAGATGGAACAAGTGTTGTTATCCCATCAGCTCTGACAACAACAACTATCGCGATCACCTCAGTAATTACCCTTGTGCTGGGTATCTATCCAGCGCCTTTGATTAACTTCATTGCATCCTCTGCCTTCTTTATCCGCTAATGGCACAACTCGGAATCCCGGGCATTGCACCAGGACTTGAAGCAGAACTTCAAGAGGGAATGGCTAAAGTTGAAAGCCTTCTCCTAAGCCATATCCAAGGTGATTACCCACTTGTTGAAGAGACATCGCGCCACCTTGTTGCGGCCGGTGGAAAGCGCCTCCGTCCATTACTGACACTCCTTGCATCTCACTACGGTGATAAGAACCGCTTCGGGATTGTCGAATCAGCTGTCGTATGCGAACTTACTCACGTAGCAACTTTGTATCACGACGATGTTATGGATGAAGCAACTCTTCG
>JBAWXP010000114.1:0-3052 GCA_037143995.1 Actinomycetota bacterium | reverse complement strand
AGCTACCCAATCAGCGGTAACCAGCGATGTTTCACGTGACATTTATTTTCTCCTTGTAGTAGTTCGAACGAGTATTAGGTACATCTCACAACCAAGACAGTAATTAAAAGCTGCATTAAGAAAGGCCGCGGCTAGAGCAAAACTTGTTGCAGCAGCAAAGATCAAACTGCGGTCAACAACTGTTCCAAAGATTCCAACAAGCGCGAAAATCAAACCTACAGATTGCGCAAACTTTGGTGGGCGCACATCTTCTGTTGGAGCTTCCTTCTTCAAACGAGGCTTGATAACGTTCTTAAAGAGAAGACCATACGGTGTGAATTGAGGACCAAAAGTTGCGCCAATCAGAAAGACAATTCCTTGTGCAACAAGTACCCAGACGTTATGAGTAACTAATGCTGTTGCAAGAACAATTGTTGTTATGGTCGCTGAGAATCGTGGACCACGTGCATCGATATAAATCTTGCGCACTTCTGGCTTCTCGAGAATTTCGGACATGCCTGAAGATTAGAGAGTTATAAATAGATATGCGAGTTGCGAAGAATTCGCAGAAGTTAATTGATTGCAGCCAGCGCTGCTAATACCTGCTCACGCTTAGGTGTTCCGGCAGCGCGGCCTACTTCGATACCGTCCTTATTGATAAATATCGTTGTTGGAGTCGAGCGAATATCTAATTGACGCACCAATTCAAGATGTGACTCTGCATCAATCTGCACATGCTTCACATCGTTCATAGAAGTCACCATCTGAGATAACAGTGCATGGGTTGCGCGGCATGGAGTACAGAAAGCTGATGAGAACTGCACCATCGTGGCCCGAGATCCCAGAGCCTGCCCCAATACATCAGCGCCCAATCGATGGCCCGGAATAGCTTTATGAGACCTAATAGCGCCTTGTTTACGCTTCCACCAGAACCCATATGCCGATGCAAGTGCCAGCACAACGAGAAGTGGAAGATATGTTTTCACACGAGTATTCTCGCACAATGGCTAAGGTGTTGTTGCTGACGAATTCGCAAGGAGCAAGCGCAGAAGTTCTTCCTGCCCTTGGGCTTTTGCAACATACTTGCAAAGTCGCACCACTTGAAGCATCGGTCCTGGTTGATACACCACTTATGGATATTGTCTTCATCGATGCACGTAAAGATTTCCCAGCAGCTAAATCATTGACACGGCTTCTTGCCACAACCGGAGTCGGTGCGCCCATCATTGCCATCACCACCGAAGGTGGCCTCACTGCATTCACGGCAGAATGGGGATTTAACGACGTCATCTTGGATACCGCAGGACCTGCAGAAGTAGATGCACGTATCCGCATCGCAGTGGGTGCACATGCTGCGCAGCTTGAGTCCCTTGATCCAACATCATCTGAAATTCGCCAAGGTGATGTTGTAATCGATGAAAATACTTATACAGCCAAGATCAAGGGCACTTCCCTTGATCTCACATTTAAAGAGTTTGAACTTCTTAAATATCTTGCTCAACACCCAGGCCGCGTATTTACACGTGCACAGTTATTGCAAGAAATCTGGGGCTATGACTACTTCGGTGGCACCCGCACAGTAGATGTTCACATCCGTCGCCTACGTTCAAAGCTCGGCCCTGAATTTGAATCCATCATCGGCACCGTCCGTAACGTCGGTTACCGTTTCACCGTTCAAAACGGTGGCAAGGAAACATCTATCCACGAACTCGTTTAAGCATGCGCCACATCCTTAAGCTCAACTGTTCGCTGCAAGAACCCATCGCGCATATTCCACACCCTTATCAATTTATTACCTTTAATCCAGAAATCCACAAGCAACCCTGGTTAGACCTCAACAACCTCATCTTCGCCGCACATCCAGATCAAGGTAATTGGGCGATGGCAGATTTAGAAAACCGTATGCAAGAACCCTGGTTTGATAAAGAGGGATTCTTCTTATGCGTTCACAACGGCAAGATTGCGGGTTTCTGCTGGACCAAGATTCACCATGAATTTGTGCAGCAAGATCCCATCGGTGAGCTCTATGTAATCGGTGTAGATCCATCAGAATCAGGTAAAGGTATTGGCAAAGCAGTCTGCACAGAAGGCTTGATCTACCTCAAGGAAAAGGGAATCAACCAATCAATCTTGTACGTCGACGACGATAACGAAGCCGGTAAAGGTTTATATCAATCTCTCGGCTTTAATTAGATCACTCATCCATGACTTGGATTAGCCACTCAGTTTTCTTCACTGAATACTCGATTGATTTCAGTTCATCCAAATTGTAATGTGCAATTTTGTTTCTCAACCTCAATGATGAATTCATAGCTTGGTCGATGGCTTTAAATGTTCCATGGGATTTAGGTGAATCTACTTTTGGGAATACCTTATGAAGATGCGGTAGCCACAGATCACCATAGTGTCTGTTGCTTAACAAATATCTCCAAAAAGAGAGTGACAGCATGTCTTCGGGTGAATTTGGTTTTTGCTGACGCGCACGGTTTAAATCTTCGACACCTTTCTCATTTAACTTAAGATTTTCAAACCAAAACTCTTGATTAGGGCTCCTCTCGACCAAGGCCATCGGCACTTTGCTTCTAAGCCTGAGTTCGAGAATTCCAATTTGCGAGTACGCATGCAGGATAGATTCCCGATTGCGCTCAAACTCAGCCACCCTGTGCATAATCGTTATTGTGCCTACTGACACTGACATTCTGGGGTTTTCAGATGTCGGAAGATTGTGTATTATTCTGTCAAAGCCCAAGAGAGATCCCTAGCGCAAGCTATATCGCTTGGGCCTTCATCTTTTTACGAGACTAATTCGGCGCACATTGTTCTAAATGCCGCGGTGTGGCCATCAACATCGGCCACAGTTGTATCAGGGCACATCAGCGCCATGTTGTGAAATGGCGTAATGAGGTAGCCATCATTGAGCAGACGCAGGTGAATATATTGCTCGAGTTCGAAATCCCCTGAATCAGCAGCTTCCTTACCTGTTAGAGGTTGCTTACCTTTAAAGATGTACTCACCGCGTGCACCTAAACGATTGCAGTGCCAATCAAGATCAAACTCTTTAATTGCTGCATCA
>JBAWXP010000113.1:0-3058 GCA_037143995.1 Actinomycetota bacterium | reverse complement strand
GCAGTTCCTGCAAGGGTAAATGCAACAGTTTGCACGAAGATTCCCGGCATCAAGAGCTGTACATATCCCCCAGGTTGGCCAGTGCTAATAGATCCACCAAAGACAAAGCGGAAGAGAAGAACGAACATCACGGGTTGGATGGTCGAGAAGATGAGAACTTCAGGAACTCGAGTGAGTAGCAAGAGTTGTCTGCGAGTAATTATTGCGACATCGTTGATGGCACTCATTTTCTGCCTCTCTTCTTCTCCGTGATTTCAGCCTGCTTCTCTTCTGCGGCGTGGCCAGTCAGCGACAGGAATACATCATCAAGTGATGGGCGCTTAAGCCCCACATCGAGTGCATGGATACCTGCGCTATCGAGTGACTTGAGAACTTCAAAGAGCGCAGCCGACCCCGTTGAAACTGGAGCTGAGATAAGGCGCAGACCTTCATCCAGTATTGCCTTATTTCCACTAACTGCTGCAACGATCTCCATAGTCTTGGCAACGTTTGCTTGATCGACGACTACTTCAAGACGTTCACCGCCAACTTGTTTCTTGAGCGCATCAGATGTTCCGCGGGCAATAACTTTTCCTGTATCAATGACTGCAATCTCATCTGCTAATTGATCTGCTTCTTCAAGATATTGCGTTGTGAGAAGAAGTGTTACTCCACCTTTTACTAACTCTTGAATAACTCCCCACATCTCTTGGCGACCACGTGGGTCAAGACCTGTCGTAGGTTCATCAAGGAATAAGACTTTTGGCTTCACGATCAGTGATGCAGCTAAATCCAGTCTGCGACGCATTCCACCTGAGTACGTTTTAATAGGACGCTTCGCCGCCTCAGTGAGTGAGAAACGTTCAAGTAATTCATGTGCGCGTACAACTGCTTGCTTCTTACCTAGGTGATACAGCTCACCGAACATGACGAGATTGTCATAGCCGGTAAGAATTTCATCAACAGCTGCATACTGACCTGATAAACCAATTACTTCGCGTACTTTCTCAGGGTTTTTTATAACATCGATACCTGCAACGCTTGCGCTTCCAGAATCTGGGCGCAATAACGTTGTCAGAATTCGAACAACGGTTGTCTTACCTGCTCCATTAGGTCCTAAAACGCTAAGTACAGTGCCTTCTTCAACATCAAGGCTGAGGCCATCAAGCGCGCGAACTCTGCCTTTATCGTAGGTCTTGACTAGTTGGTCCGCTATGACTGCCTTCACGCAGTAAACTTACCTCCTATGACTACAAACGCGCCATCAAAGCAATTCTCGCATCGCGAGATCATGATTATTCTCAGCGGTTTGATGACAGGAATGCTTCTTGCAGCCCTGGACCAGACCATCGTCTCAACTGCTCTCAAGAGCATCGTTGAAGATTTCAATGGCCTCGACCATTACACCTGGGTAGTCACCGCATACCTTCTTACTTCCACCGCATCGACACCGTTGTACGGAAAGATCTCTGACCTCTACGGTCGACGTATCGTCTTCCAATTTGCAATCGTGACATTCCTGATTGGTTCACTTGCCGCTGGTGCATCACAGAACATGACGCAGTTGATTGCAACACGTGCGGTACAAGGACTTGGTGCAGGTGGCTTGATGGCACTGACCTTCGTCATCATCGGTGACATCGTTCCTCCACGCGAACGTGGCCGCTACCAGGGTTACTTCGGCGCAGTATGGGGCCTCTCATCAGTTGCTGGTCCACTTCTTGGTGGATTCTTCTCAGATCACCACAAAATTTTTGGCATCACTGGATGGCGTTGGATTTTCTACATCAATATCCCATTTGCTATCGCAGCTCTTGCAATTACCTCAGCTGTTCTACATATTCCAAAGGTAAAGCGCGAACATAAGATCGATTACCTTGGTGCGCTTCTTCTTGTTGCAGCAGTTGTAACAACTCTGCTTGCCGTATCAATCTATGGACCGCAAGATGGTTGGACTGACTCTCACACCCTGAGTTACTTGGCTGCCGGAATCGTCCTTACCTTCGCATTTCTCTATGTGGAGTCAAAGGCAGTTGAACCAATCCTTCCTCTCTATCTCTTTAAGAACCATACCTTCACGGTGACATCAATTCTTGGTGCCATCATTGGTGCAGGTATGTTCGGTGCCATCGTTATGTTGCCTCTCTACATGCAGGTTGTGAAGGGTTACTCGGCAACATCTGCAGGTCTTAAATTGATTCCATTGATGCTCGGTATCGTTTCGACTTCAATCATCAGCGGTAAGTTAATTACCAAGCATGGTCATTACAAGCGCTATCCGATTGCCGGAACTGCGCTTATGGCTCTTGGAATTTTGGCGATGACACGTCTACAGATTGATACTCCTTATTGGCAGCTATCAATCTATGCAATCATGGTTGGCGCTGGCCTGGGTCTATCTATGCAGACCATTGTTATCGCGCTCCAGAACTCTGTTGATTTCCGCGATATGGGAGTAGCAACTAGCTCCAATACCTTCTTCCGTTCACTCGGTTCAGTATTCGGAACTGCAGTATTCGGAACAATCCTCACCAACCGTGTTGCACACTACTTAACTCTTAACTTCACAGAGTTGGCAGCTAAGAATCCTGCAGCAGTTGCAAACTTTGATCCCAAGCAACTTGCTGGAATTCAAAACAACACCGCAGTTCTGCAGACACTTCCACCAGCAATCAAGGTCACAGCGCTCAACGCCTTCGTGGACTCATTCCACGTAGTCTTCTTCGTTGCCGCCCCTGTCGTTGCAGTCGGATTTATCTTCGCACTTCTCCTTCGCGAAGCCCCACTTCGCACCAACGCTGATTACGCATCAGCTCGTAATGAAGCTGCAGGCGAGGCGCTTGGTTAAGAAACTTACAAATAGGTTCACCAACCCCTTTGCGGAGTTTCCGCGAGAGGTTGGTGTTCTTGTTTTCGCCTCATTCTTTGTGGCCGTTGGCTTTGGAATCATCTCCCCAACCTTGCCGCTCTTTGCTCGCTCCTTCGGAGTAAATAATGCACAAGTAGGAGCGATTCTCTCCGCCTTTGCCTTTGCCCGATTTGCTTCAGGGCTTATCTCTGGAAAACTCGTAGACCACTT
>JBAWXP010000112.1:0-3063 GCA_037143995.1 Actinomycetota bacterium | reverse complement strand
GGCGGATACCTGCTCTTTACTCTGCCTGGCTATTACGGAATGAAGAAAGTCGAGATGCAGGTGCAGGGCGTAGGTGGCGTGACATATGCGCAATTGATAGCGATTGCGCGCTCTATGACGCCAGCATCCACCAAGGCGTCGGGATAGTTCCGAGTAGGATTTGGCTCTATGAAAGATGCATCCCTTGCCATTGATGTTGGGGCAACGAAGGTGGCAGTTGGCCTTGTTACTCGCGATGGCGAAGTGCTTTCGCGCATAGATATCAGCTCGAAGGCTTCCTCGCTTCAAGAGCTCAATGAATCACTTTCTGCGGCAATTTCTGAAGTTTGTCACCGCGATGGCGTGAAGATTATTGGGGCAGGGATTGGATCGGCCGGTCCCATCGATAAAGATTTAGGCACGATCAATCCCGTCAATATTCAGCATTGGGTTGATTTCTCTCTCGTTGATTTTGTCCGCACAGTTTCAGGAATACGCGATGTGCGCATCATTGGTGATGCCAGTGCACTTGCCTATGCAGAGTTTGTCTTGGGCGCAGGTCGCGGTGCTACAAATCTGATGGGCATCGTTGTCTCAACCGGTATTGGTGGAGGTGTTGTTCTCAATGGCGCCTTCCATGTGGGGCGCACAGGTAATGCAGGGCTAATCGGCCACAGCGTTGTTGTGCAGGACGGACGTCTTTGTGTTTGCGGTCAACGCGGATGCGTTGAGGCATATGCAAGTGGAACTAATATGGCGAAAGATTTCGGCGTCGAAAACTTTGAAGCAGTTGCAGATGCTGCACGTAAGGGGAATGCAAAAGCAATCGCTGTGATAGATCAAGGTGCTGCGATTCTGGCGCTCGGTTTATTGAATGCGGTGGCGCTCATGGATCTCGACACCATTGTTGTGGGCGGGGGAGTGATGTTGGCCGATGATGTCTATTGGCCGATTCTGCAGAAGCACTTTGATGCAGAGCTGAAAAAGCTTAATTTGCCTGGAAATGTGGCGTTAAAGAAGGCAACACTCGGCAAAGATTCAGGACTTGTCGGCGCAGGTTTGGTTGGATTCATTCCATCTGCGAAAGGGGCATAAAGTGTTGGAATTTTCAGAACGTCCATGGGGCACATATCAAGTGCTACACACCAGTGCTATCTCGCAAGTGAAGGAAATTACAGTGAAAGCTGGTGCGCGACTTTCGTATCAAACACATGAAAAACGTGCCGAGCACTGGTTTATTACTGCGGGGCCTGCAATCGTCACAATTGATGGCGTAACTAAGACAGTGCAGGTAGGTGAATCAGTAGATATTGGCATCGGTGTAGCTCACCGTATGGCTGCCCCTGAATCAAATGGCGTTACATTTATCGAAGTACAGACCGGCACCTACTTTGGCGAAGATGACATCGTTCGCCTAGAGGATGATTTCGGTAGAAAGTAAAAACGCCCCCATCGGCCGATGGAGGCGTAGTTACTTGGGGAAAATTACTTAGTCTTCGCCTTTGTTGTTGCCATTGGCTTAACTGAGGCTTTCGTTGCAGGCTTTGCCTCATTCTTCTGAGTTGTTGAATTCTCAGACATTTCGTGAGTTGCAGTGCCTTCCTTTGAAGATGCCTTTGGAGCTGCTGGCTTAATAGTTGGCTTTGCAGTTGTTGCCGCAAATCCTGCTGTTGTTCCAGCGATCATTGATCCAGCTACAAGGAGCGTTACGAGTACTTTTTTCATTGTTTTCCTTTTCGGTTTGAATAAGTGAAAGATAGGTTGAAGTGATTGAAATTCGCCTAGTTTTTAATCTGTGTAGGCACATAGTTTGCTGAAAATATGCTGTGTATGGCAGTAGCAGGAGTAGGGTTGAACTATGAATCGCATCAATGAATTCAACCGCCGCGTGGCCGAGAAGATCACCTCATTTGTCTCAACGATGTGGTGTGCTTACCTCTTTGCTGCCCTTGCCCTGATCTCATTGCCTGCAGCCATTAAGACAGGCGATGTCGTCATTATCGTGGCCTGGATTGCGCAAACTTTTCTGCAACTGGTGCTGCTATCAATCATTATGGTGGGGCAGAACGTTGCATCAGCATCTGTTGAACAGAAGATCAACGAGACCCATGCTGCATCTTTGGGTGAATTCGAATTAGCGAAAGAGGCGCGAGAGCTTGCTAATCAAGAGCTTGCCGAGCTAAAAACGCTTGCGGCAGAGATTCACAAAGTCTTGAAAGATAACGAGGCGAAGAAGTAATTACAGCGAACGCAGTACAGCTGTAACGATTCCTAGTACTTCACACTGGTCGCCATCGATTGGCGCGAAGTCATCGTTTGCAGGAAGCAGCCACACATGACCGCTCTTGCGGGAGAAAGTTTTGACAGTTGCTTCGCCATCGATCATTGCAGCGACGATGTCACCGTTATTGGCATCTTTCTGTTGGCGAATAACAACGTAATCGCCATCGCAGATTGCGGCGTTGATCATGGATTCACCCTTTACCTTGAGCATAAAGAGATCGCCCTTGCCGACGAGAGATTCAGGAAGTGGAAGGGTCTCTTCAATCTGTTGATCTGCAGTGATGGGAACACCTGCAGCGATTGAACCAACGAGGGGGATAAAGCGAGTCTTATCTGTGTGGGCACTTTCTCCGGTCATTGAATCGGGAAGGACAACTTCCATCGCGCGGCCTCGGTCGGCATCGCGGCGGATAAAGCCTTTCTCTTCCAAGATATCGAGCTGGTACTTAACCGATGCGGGGGAGTTAAGGCCTGCGGCCTCGCCGATCTCGCGCATGGATGGGGCATAGCCCTGGGATTCAGAGGCTGTCTTGATGAAGTCGAGGATCGATACCTGGCGGGTGGTCAGCTCAGGCTTATTTGATGATGACTTGGGGGTTGGGTTCTTGGCCATACACAGATTGTTCCACAGGTTGGGGATAAATTCAAACAAATGTTCGAATATTTCTTGCAGATGTCGGTGGGGGGCTGTATGGTTTTCCTATCGAACAAGTGTTCGAAAACCTTCCCCAAGGTTTAGTCCATAGCAGGAGAGACGAACCATGAGCACAATGACACTATCTTCACAGAGCTCTAGAACCA
>JBAWXP010000111.1:0-3064 GCA_037143995.1 Actinomycetota bacterium | reverse complement strand
AATCCGGCGCGATATGCAGCGCCCAGACCCGCTTTGTAAGGTCGTCTGAGAACGCTGACCCATGAATAGCTCAGATTATCGACAATATCTGCAGTCTTATCAGGTGAGTTGTCATCAAGTACGACAACATCAAAATCTCGCATCTTATGTAAATCTGCAAGGGATGTCAGTAACTCTACGATTGCAAGTGATTCGTTATAGGTTGGGATAAGAATTACTGGATTCATCGATATCCCCTTCTACCAACCTAGAGCAGATATTAATCTATCCACGCTAGCTCCAAGGCCGTATTCATCCTTCATCTGATAAATGTGAGACAAATCTTCCGGTTTCTTCGGCTTACTAATATCCATTTTCGGTATCGCTACATCGCGTGCGCAATTAACAAGTGTCGGTGCAATCTTTAAGTATTCGGTTCCATCGATAATCTTCTTGGCAAGTGACTTGGTAAGAATCTCGTGATTGGCATGGGCACCTGCAAGTGCTTCATCAACAGATGCGAAGTTATTAGCAATCAGCGCTGCCCCCTTTTCGCCAATACCGCGAACACCGGGCAAACCATCGGATGGATCCCCACGAAACATTGCAAAGAGGGCATACCTATCCCCCGGAATTCCATATTTTTCCGAGACCCATTTGATATCAACTAGATCGTGCTGTGAAACTCCCTTTGCAAGGTAGACCACTTTCACATCGCGCTTGTCATCGACGAGCTGGAAGAGATCCCTATCCCCCGTCACGATACGAATTGGCCCCTTCTCTTTCACTGCGAAGGTAGCCATAACATCATCTGCTTCGTAATCATCAACGCCGAGCATCGGAAATCCAAAGGCATCAAGTAGATCGAGAAGGATAGGAATTTGAGGAGTGAGAGTTTCGGGCTCTTCCTCTTCATCGCTCTCATCTTCCAATCGATTAGCTTTGTAATCAGGGAAGAGTTCTACTCGCCACGACGGACGCCAATCGCCTTCGATACAAGCAACGATGCGATTGGGTGAATACATACCGATGAGTCGTGCGGTCATATCAAGATAACCACGAATTGCATTGACAGGCATTCCAGAAGGTGACACGAGAGTGTCAGGCATTCCGTAGTACGCGCGATACCAGAGCGAGGCGCTATCTAAGAGCATCAGTGTCATATCTCGCCCAACATATATGAAACTACGCCGCGGTCCAAGCGCTTGATACCTTCGCGGCAGATGGGGCGCAGATCTTCAGCTGCGCCACCGATTTGAGTAAGCAGATCAATCAATTGTTTGATGCTGCGGACAAAGTCGCCGACGGTCATATCAGTTCCCTTGAGAATACTGCTCAATGAATGCCCATTAGCCCAACGATAAGACGCATAACAGAATCCAAAGTCAGGTTCGCGTTGCGTCTTTACATCATATTCATTCTCAAGTGCTTCAAGTTCAATCCAGACTCTTGAAACCTCGACTAAAGCGTTTGCGACATTGTCATGGGGCATCTTGGGAGCATATGCCTCAGAACTTCGACCTTGATAGATCATCGCCGACGCAACTGATAGAAGCTCGGTTGCAGATAGCCCCTGAAAGATCTCGCGGCGAATAGATTCAGTTAATAAGAGATCTGACTCAGCGAATATCTTGGCAAGAATCTTTCCTTGCTCTAAAGGTTTATCGCCTTCGATATATCCAAGATGGGTCAGCACATTGCAGATACGGTCGAAGGTCTTTGCAATCACGTGGGTGCGATTTTCCACGCGTGAACGTAGACCCTCACTCTCTCGATTGATTCGATCGGCACGTTCGGCAATACGTGCATGTGCTTCTCGATCATTACAGGCATGGGCCGGATGGCTACGAAGTCCGCGACGCATTCCATCAAGTTCATTCTCCATGCGCACTCTCTGCCGATTGTCGAAGGAACGTCGCCCATCTCGCTTGCTCAATAACCGTTCCAGCTCTTTGATATCGATACGCATTCGTGAGTACTCATTGAAATCTCCGAGATGACATTGTGCACTCTCTGTCAGTTCAGCAGCAGCCGAATCGTTCTTGCGAATCTGGCGCACCAAACTAACAACAGCCCTGTCGGCTTGGAATTGTGCAAATGAGGACTCAAGACTTCCATGTGCTCGCTCGCGACCAAAGCGCGCAATCAAATTGATAGACATGTTATAGGTCGGAGTAAATGAAGATTTCAACGGATATGTACGAGTTGATGCCAATCCTGCGGCAGTTGCTGAATCAACTGTCGGCGACCACTGCACAACAGCATTACCTTCGATATCGATACCTCGTCGACCTGCTCGGCCAGTTAATTGGGTGTACTCCCCCGGTGTAATCGAAACATGGGCCTCGCCATTCCATTTCGTTAACTTTTCGAGAACGACTGTACGCGCAGGCATATTGATTCCCAGTGCCAAAGTTTCAGTCGCAAAAACTGCCTTGACTAAACCTCGCTTAAAGAGATCTTCGACTGCACCCTTGAAGCTAGGAAGTAACCCAGCGTGGTGAGCTGCTATTCCGCGTTCGAGCGCGACCAACCAATCGCGATAACCGAGTACTTCCAAATCTTCCTCTGCGAGATTTTGTGTGTAGCGTTGCGCAGTCGCAGCAATCTCTAACCGTTCCTCTGTTGTCGTTAACTTGATACCAGCTTGTAGACATTGCTTTACTGCAGCATCACAACCCATGCGCGAGAAGATGAAGGTAATCGCCGGTAGGAGATTCTCTCTCTGCAACTTCTCGATAATCTCAGGTCGAGATAAGCGGTTATCGCTCTCGCCAAAGCGATCACGTCTTCCTCGTGGAATCTTCACCTTACGTAACGCTTCGCGCTCTAAGCCAAGAATCTCAGGGTTGATTCGACCTGGTTCGTTAAAGAGGTCGATCAGTCGGTTACCGATAAGCACGTGCTGGTAGAGCGGGATAGGCCTGACTTCAGAGACGATCACTTCTGTGGCGCCACGAACCTCACCTAACCATTCACCAAACTCTTCGGCATTGGAGACTGTGGCTGAGAGAGAGATGACCTGCACGCTCTCCATGAGGTGGATCAAGACCTCTTCCCACACAGCTCCACGAGATTTATCGGC
>JBAWXP010000110.1:0-3076 GCA_037143995.1 Actinomycetota bacterium | reverse complement strand
ATTGCTATACCTGCAAGAACTACACCCGCGCTTACTTATGTCACTTATTCCGCGGTAAAGAGATGTTGGCCGGAACGCTGGCAACAATTCATAATGAACGATTTATTGTGCGTTTAGTAGATCAAATGCGACAGGCGCTGATTGATGGAACTTTCCAAGATTTGAAGAAGGAATTTATGGGGCGTTACACCCATAAATCAGGTCAGGCACGGGATTAATTAGTGCTGACTTTTTTGAATCTCTTCTGCCTCTGTGCCAACTTTGGTCCACCCACCTGGAACTAAATCATCTGCTTCCAATGGACCCCAAGTTCCCTCTTCATACTGAAGGACAGGATGTGGATTTTTGAGTAAATCTTCAAGAATCTGCCATGACTGCAACACTGCATCGATTCGAGTAAAGCGGAAATGATCACCGAGTATCGCAGCGCGTAACAAACGCTCGTATGGTCCTTGACGGTCTCCAAATTCTGCAACGAATTCAACAGAGAGATCTACGGTCTCTGTAACCAATTTTGTTCCTGGGCGTTTTGCTTGAAGTGCAATATCAACGCCATCTTTTGCACCTAATCTAAATCGAACATGATTTGAATTAGCCTTACCAAAGAGCGCCCGCGGTGGTTGCTTAAATTCAACGATAACTTCAAGCACCGTCTCTGGCATCTTCTTGCCTGTACGAAGATAGATAGGAACACCAGCCCAGCGCCAGTTATCAATAAATATTTTCATTGCAACGAAAGTTTCTGTATCTGAATTCTCGGCAACGCCATCCTCGTCAAGGTAGCCGTCAAATTGGCCACGGACAACGTCGGTCTTGTTGATATCGCGAATTGCCGAGAGAACTTTGATCTTCTCATTCTGCATCGCTTCAGAACTCATCTCAATCGGTGGCTCCATCGTCAGCATCGTTAAGACCTGCAAGATGTGGTTTTGGAGCACATCTCGAGTAGCTCCCACCCCGTCATAGAACTTGCCTCGGCCATCGATACCAAAACTTTCAGCCATCGTGATCTGGATATTTGAAACATAGTTTCGATTCCACACCGGCTCAAAGAGTGTATTGGCAAAGCGGAAGACCAAGAGATCTTCAACAGCTTCCTTACCCAAGTAGTGATCAATACGGAAAATCTGTTCTTCAGGCAGCAACTTCTTCAGCTCTGAATCCAGAGCTCTTGCGCTTTCAAGATCGCGACCAAAAGGTTTTTCAACGACAACGCGCGCTCTCTTAGTTATTCCTACTTTATCGAGTTGATCCACAATCTTCGCAAAATATTCAGGTGCAATAGCTAGGTAAATTACGGGTAGCTTGTAACTCTTGATGGACTCTGCCAAGAGCTCAAATGTCGCAATATCCTCATAATCTCCGACAATTAACTTCATTTCGTTAAGTAGCTTCTGCAAAATCTTTTCATCTACATCGGGCTTACGCGAACGAATAGCCTTTTCTGCATTCTCGCGGAATACCTCTTGTGACCATTTTGACGATGCGACCCCAATAATAGGTACATCCAGCTCACCTAAATCTTCCAGGTCATAGAGCGCTGGAAATAACTTCTTCTTTGCTAAATCTCCGGTTGCGCCGAAGAGAACTAAAGCATCAGCTTTCATTACTTAGCCGAGGGTTTCTCGTTATGCCCACCGAACTTGTAGCGCATTGCGCTGAGAACTCGGTTGGCAAACTCGTCATTATTACGCGATGCAAAACGTGCATAGAGAGATGCACTCAAGACATGTGCGGGAATTCCTGCTTCGATTGCAGCTTGGACTGTCCAGCGACCTTCACCGCTATCACTGACCTCTGTTGAATATTCTGTGAGCTCTTTCGATTCAACAAGAGCTTGCGCCGTGAGGTCGAGCAACCACGAAGCGACAACACTTCCACGACGCCAGACTTCAGTAATTGCTGGGATATCCAGGTCATATGCGGGAGTCATCTCATCTGCAGCCTCGAAGATGGCAAGACCTTCAGCAAAGGCTGCCATCATTCCGTATTCAATTCCATTATGAATCATCTTCACGAAGTGGCCAGAACCCACTGGTCCGCAATGTAAATAACCGTATTCAGCTTGTGCCGGTTCGCCAGTTCGTCCTGGTGTGCGCTCTGCAGATTCGACACCTGGGCAGAGCGCCTTAAAGATGGGATCCAATGTCTTCACAACAGCATCGTCTCCGCCGATCATCAATGAATATCCACGCTCTAAACCGTAGACACCACCTGATGTTCCAACATCAACAAAGTTAATTCCTTTTGCCTTCAAAAATTCTGCGTTCTTCAGATCATTTTTGTAATAGCTATTTCCACCATCGATGATGGTGTCTCCAGCTGTTAGATGCTCTGCCATCGCTGCAATTGTTGAATCGGTGACGGATGCAGGGACCATGATCCAGATTATGCGCGGTGTTGATAGTTGTGAGGCCAGGTGTGCCATATCGGTTGCACCCAGTGAACCTTCTTGAGCGAGTGCAGCAACTGCATCGGCGCTAACGTCATAGACAGCAGATGTGATGTTGTGGCGATGGAGGCGGCGGACAATATTTGCGCCCATGCGGCCAAGGCCGACCATTCCGAAATTCGTAGTTGCCATCACTATGCCTATCCGTTGTAGAAAACTCTCAACGTTGAGGAAGCCAGTCTACCGCGTGTGTTGGACTGCTTGCGAATTCAGGCGAATATTGGGTGAATTTATTCAGAAAAGAAGGCTTCAGTATCAACGATAAGTCGAGTATGAGAATTACCTCGAACATAACTTGCAGGGATTGAGAGATCTCCTTCAATCACCTTAGTCACGGCATCTGCCTTACTTTCACCAGCTGCGACTATCCACACCTCTGCTGCACTATTAATTGTCTTCATAGTAAAAGAGATGCGTGCAGCTGGCGGCTTTGGTGAATCAGTAATTGCAAAGACGGCACGAATGTCATCTATATCTGCAATTCCAGGAAAGAGTGAAGCCACATGACCATCGGGGCCAAGTCCCAAAATATTGAGATCAATATCTACATTTTCTAGTGCAAGTGCATAATCTGAAACTGCCTCATCAATATTTGCAGCAACATCGCTCGCTAAACCCTCATGG
>JBAWXP010000109.1:0-3126 GCA_037143995.1 Actinomycetota bacterium | reverse complement strand
TCACTGGGTCGATGACGCCATCTTTTGCAAGATCGCCATAGACATCAGTTGCAGCGTTGAAGCCTTCATTAGGCTTCATGGCGCGGACTTTGGCAACTACTACGTAGCCTTCAAGTCCTGCGTTCTCTGCAATCCAACGAAGTGGTTCATCACATGCCTTGCGGACAAGTGCAACACCAACAGCCTGATCGCCTGTGAAGCCGAGGTTGTCGTTCAGAGCATCGGCTGCATGCACAAGGGCAGCGCCTCCGCCGATAACGATTCCTTCTTCAACAGCTGCGCGAGTTGCCGAGATAGCATCTTCAAGACGGTGCTTCTTCTCCTTCAACTCAACTTCAGTGTGTGCTCCGACCTTGATGACGCAGACTCCACCAGAGAGCTTTGCAACTCTCTCTTGAAGCTTTTCGCGATCCCAGTCTGAATCAGATTGTGAAATCTCTGCACGAAGTTCGCCAACGCGACCAGCAACAGCTGCCTTGTCGCCAGCTCCATCAACGATTGTGGTTGTCTCTTTGGTGACCACGACGCGACGAGCGCGACCGAGATCTTCGAGAGTTGCGCCCTCAAGCTTCATGCCGACTTCTTCAGAGATAACTGTGGCTCCGGTAAGGATCGCCATATCTTGCAAGATTGACTTGCGACGATCTCCGAATGCTGGCGCCTTTACAGCAACTGATGTAAATACACCGCGCATGCGGTTTACAACGAGAGTTGAGAGCGCTTCGCCTTCAACATCTTCAGCAACAATCAGTAGTGGCTTGCCTGCAGTAGAGACCTTTTCAAGAAGTGGAAGGAGTTCTGCAAGTGCTGAGACCTTATTCGAGACAAGAAGGATGTAAGCATCTTCAAGGATTGCTTCCATGCGATCTTGATCGGTGACGAAGTATGGAGAGATGTAGCCCTTATCGAACTGCATTCCTTCAGTGAACTCGAGCTCGAGAGCTGTGGTTGATGCTTCTTCCACAGTAATAACGCCATCTTTGCCGACCTTATCCATCGCTTCTGCGATGAGGTCTCCGATTGCGCGATCCTGTGCTGAAATCGTTGCAACATCTGCGATCTGCGCCTTATCTTTTACGACAGTTGCGTTCTCGCGAAGACGAGCTGAAATAGCTTCAACAGCTGCTTCGATACCAATCTTGAGATCCATTGGCTGCGCACCGGCTGCAAGGTTACGAAGACCTTCCTTGACCATTGCTTGAGCTAGCACTGTTGCAGTTGTTGTTCCATCCCCTGCGACATCGTTGGTCTTGGTAGCAACTTCCTTCACGAGCTGTGCGCCCATGTTTTCTACTGGATCTGAGAGTTCGATCTCTTTTGCAATTGTCACACCATCGTTAGTGATAGTTGGTGCACCAAATGACTTTGCGATAACGACGTTACGGCCCTTAGGACCGAGTGTTACCTTGACGGTGTCCGCGAGTTGGTTAACTCCACGTTCCATTGCGCGACGAGCATGCTCGTCGAATTCCAACATTTTGCCCATGGATTACTTCTCGATAATCGCGAGAATGTCGCGAGCAGATAGAACGAGATAATCCTCGTTGTTGTACTTCACTTCTGTTCCGCCGTACTTGCTGTAGAGAACGACATCGCCGACCTTTACATCCATCGGTACGCGAGCGCCATCATCGAAGCGACCTGGGCCGACTGCAACAACTGTGCCTTCCTGTGGCTTTTCCTTCGCTGTATCTGGGATAACAAGACCTGATGCAGTTGTTGTCTCAGCTTCATTTGCCTTTACAACGATGCGATCTTCGAGCGGCTTAATGGCTACTGCCATGGTGGTACTCCTTTAAGTAATGACTGGTTTTGATCCACTGTGTGGGGCTCACCTGCGATTAGCAGTGTCGACCCTAGAGTGCTAACGCCAAGCCTAGGCAAGTGCCCTTCAGCCTGCAAATCGGCGCTAGAGGCTGACTTGCTCGACCTTCAGGCTGGAATCTGCGTCGAATGCGCCCTGTGTGGCGGGCCTGCCAGCGCTGAGCATAAGGCTGCCCAGTGAGGCGACCATCGCCCCGTTATCGGTACACAGATCAGGTGCGGGAATACGCAGTTGAATGCCTGCCTTGGCACATCGCTCGGTGGCAACTGCGCGAAGGCGTGAATTTGCAGCGACTCCGCCTGCAATGACCAATGAATCAATACCGGATGATTTACATGCTGCCAGTGCTTTCAAAAGTAAGACATCAACGATCGCTTCTTGGAAAGAGGCGGCAACATCGGCGCGCACATAGGACGGAGTGCTCTCTAGATAGCGAGCAACTGCAGTCTTTAGTCCTGAGAATGAGAAATCGTAGGGACGTGTTGCCCAATCATTGGATGTTGTCAGGCCCCGTGGGAAATCGATGGCGCTCGCAGATCCGCTAACCGCTTCACGATCAATGGCTGGTCCTCCTGGAAAACCTAAATCAAGAATGCGTGCAATTTTATCGAATGCTTCTCCTGCTGCATCATCCATCGTTGCGCCAAGTTTTGTAATAGTGCGAGTGATGTCATCTACTTGCAGAAGCGATGAGTGTCCACCGCTGACAAGCAGTGCGATGGTGGGATCAGCAGGTTCTTCGTGTGTTAAGTAATCAACTGATACGTGCGCAGCTAAATGGTTAACGCCATACAACGGGCGACCCAACCCTTGTGCCAGCCCACTTGCCGATGCAACACCAACAAGCAATGCGCCCACTAAGCCAGGACCTGCCGTCACGGCAATGGCATCAATGTCCGATAGTGCAATCTTTGAATCTTTCAATGCACGTTCAATGCTGGGTAACATCGCTTCTAAATGTGCACGGGATGCTATCTCTGGAACTACTCCCCCAAAGCGTGCATGTTCGTCAACGCTGGATGCAATGACATTGGCAAGCAAAGTACGTCCGCGCACAATGCCAATTGCAGTCTCATCGCATGAGGTTTCAATACCCAGAACTATCGGTTGCATTATGCGAAATCCTTTCGCATAACAAAGGCATCTTTACCTGGGCCGTAATAATCCATACGAACCGAAATCTTCATATAACCAAGGCCCTTATAGAGCTCGATTGCAGATTCATTGGTGTGCTCAACCTCGAGCATCATGGCACTTGCCCCACGCTCCTTCGACCATTGCTCGATCTGGCGCATAAATTC
>JBAWXP010000108.1:0-3146 GCA_037143995.1 Actinomycetota bacterium | reverse complement strand
TTTGATTTTGGATGCGTCTGGATCAATACCCATATTCCGATCGTTGCGGAAATGCCACATGGTGGTTTTAAGCGCAGCGGATATGGAAAAGATCTCTCAGCGTATGGCTTTGAGGATTACACGCGAATCAAACATGTGATGTCCAATATCAATGCATGAAATTGTCATTCTTGGCTCCACGGGTTCGATTGGCGTACAAGCGTTAGAAATCGTTGAAGCAAATCCGTCACTTTTTTCTGTAGTTGCGCTCTCTGCGGCTGGAACGAATCCTGAACTACTTATTACTCAGGCGAAGAAATTTAAAGTCAAAGTCGTTGGTGTTGCAAAGAACGCTGATCTGATTCGACAAGCGCTACCTGGGATAGAAGTCATTGACGGCCCTAATGCATCGACGCAAGTGGCTGCGATTTCATGCGACGTTGTACTCAATGCAATCACTGGTTCGATTGGCTTAGCACCAACTCTTGCCGCACTCGATGCCGATAATCGAGTCGCACTGGCTAATAAAGAGTCACTTGTAGCAGGTGGAGATTTAGTTATTTCTCGGGCCAAGCCAGATCAATTACTCCCAGTAGATTCGGAACATTCAGCAATCTGGCAGGCCATTATCGGTGAGAAGAAATCTGAGATTGCAAAGCTGGTACTTACTGCAAGTGGCGGACCTTTCCGCGACCGAATAGATTTATCTACCGTTACTCTCGCGCAAGCTCTGGAACATCCAACATGGTCGATGGGTCCAGTTGTCACCATCAATTCAGCATCGCTGATGAATAAAGGGCTAGAGATTATTGAAGCCCACTATCTATTTGATATTCCTTACTCACAGATCGAAGCGGTGATACACCCGCAATCTGTTGTGCATTCAATGGTTGAGTTCGTTGATGGATCGACAATCGCGCAAGCGTCACCGCCAAATATGAAGGGACCGATCTCACTAGCTCTTCACTACCCGCATCGCGTACCTGCGGCGACACAAGCAATTGATTGGACACAATCTCATTCATGGACATTTGCTCCGATTGATATCAAGCGCTTTCCTGCGATTGAGCTAGCACGCACTTGCGGCGAAATTGGGGGAGGACTCCCAGCTATCTTTAATGCATCTAACGAGGTTGCTGTGCAAGCTTTTATCGATGGACAGATTGGATTCACGACAATTATTGATGTGGTCTCATCTGTGGTCGATTCACTGCGCGCCTCTGCGGCGCAGGCGTTGCGAGATCTCGCCGATGTCAGTGCAGCCGAGGAAGATGCGCGACGTAGTACTCGCGAACATGTGAAGAAGGTTGGTTTATGAAGTTTCTTGGAATTCTGGCATTCGCTATCGCTCTGCTTCTTTCCGTCATGGTTCACGAATTTGGCCACTACATCACAGCTAAACGCTTTGATATGAAGGTCACCGAATTCTTCTTAGGATTCGGCAAGCGCATCTGGTCATTTAGACGGGGTGAAACTGAGTTCGGCATTAAGGCGATTCCGGCTGGCGGTTACTGCCGAATCGAAGGCATGACGCCACGAGATCAGATGCCTGCAGGAGAAGAAGAGCGAGCATTTTTTTCTGCATCATCTCTTCGTAAATTAATTGTTCTCGGGGCAGGATCATTCGCCCATTTCCTCATTGGGTTTATCCTTATCTTCTCAATCTTCTTCGGAGTAGGTTTTAACGCACTCATCCCTAACATTGCGAAAGTCTCACCAGATTCTGCAGCAGCTGCATCTGGTTTTCAGGTTGGCGATGAGATTCTGGCGATCGATGGCGTAGATGTGAAAGATTGGTCGCGAGATTCGTTGAAGATTGCTCAATCTGATGGCCAACAGCTCACCTTTACCGTGAAGCGCAAGACAGAACAATTAGTAATCACCGCTACTCCTACCTATCTGACTTCTGAGAAGCGTTACGTGCTGGGAATTGTTACCAAGGTCGGAATCAAGCGAGAAGGGTTTGTGCAGGCGAGCAAAGATGCCACGAGTGCGAGCGCAACCTTAATTCGTGAATCAGTAAAGGCTTTGATTGCCCTTCCTACCAAAGTTCCTCAATTGATCCGCCAAACTTTTGGCCACGAAAAACGTGATCCCAACGGACTTGTTGGAATAGTCGGTGCAGCTCGAGTTTCAGGGGATGCGGTCAGCAGCAATAAGTTGAGTAATACCGAACGTATTGGCACATTTATTCTCTTGATTGCAAGCCTGAATATCTTTGTTGGACTCTTTAATCTTTTGCCGCTGCTTCCACTCGATGGTGGACATATGGCAGTTGCAATTGCAGATGAGATTCGTGCCTTCTTTGCTCGACTCCGTGGAAAGCCTCGACCTGCTGGAATTGATGTGAATGTGCTAACACCTATAACAATGGGGGTATTTGCAGTGCTCGCAGTGTTGACGGTGATACTTCTTATCGCAGACATCTTCAATCCCGTCTCGCTCAATTTCTAGAGATAAGGCAGAATAGGCATCATGGTTGATCTCGGAATTCCAAGCGCCCCACCTCCAACGTTGCATCCGCGTCGTAAGACACGTCAGCTTCAGGTTGGTTCTGTCGGCGTAGGTTCAGATTCGCCGGTAAGCGTTCAATCAATGTGTACAACGTTGACATCAGATGTCAATGCAACCTTGCAGCAGATTGCCGAACTCACGGCATCTGGATGCCAGATAGTTCGCGTCGCAGTTCCATCTCAAGATGATGCCGATGCGCTTGCACAGATTGCCAAGAAGTCTCAGATCCCAGTTATTGCAGATATTCACTTTCAGCCAAAGTACATCTTCGCCGCAATTGATGCCGGATGTGCAGCTGTCCGCGTTAACCCTGGAAACATCAAGCAATTTGATGACAAGGTGAAGGAAGTTGCAAAGGCTGCAGGAGATGCGGGAATTCCAATTCGTATCGGTGTGAATGCTGGCTCGCTTGATCCACGACTTCTTGCAAAGTATGGCAAAGCGACTCCAGAAGCACTTGCCGAGTCTGCACTCTGGGAAGCCTCGCTCTTTGAAGAGCATGGATTTAGTAATATAAAAATCTCTGTGAAGCATCATGACCCAGTCACGATGGTAAATGCTTATCGTATTCTGGCCGCAAAGTGCGATTACCCGCTTCACCTCGGAGTAACTGAAGCTGGCCCAATCTTCCAAGGAACAATCAAATCTGCGAC
>JBAWXP010000107.1:0-3180 GCA_037143995.1 Actinomycetota bacterium | reverse complement strand
TCGCATTGACTGCGCCATCATCGAGTATCAAACGTCCTTGCGGAGTTGAAGCATGTGCAAGCCAGAGCAGTCGTGAGTTTGCCTTTGTCTGATGCGCCTCAAAGAATGTTCCGAGATCTTCGCCAGATAGCGCATGACCTGACTCATGAAGAGATGTCAGCAGCATTGGAATGCCGGCGCTGGTTGCGATGCGTGCAGCTTCAACTTTGGTAACCATTCCCCCACTGCCAACGCCAGAAGAGCCTGCGCCACCGAGAGAAATTGATTCGATATCTGACATTTGTGCGACATAGTGAATTGGTTGTGCGCCCGCTTGTGTAGGCGGGGCGTCATAGAGCGCATCGATATCAGATACGAGAACTAATAAGTCAGCTTGAATCAAGAGTGCGACGAGTGCTGCAAGGCGATCGTTATCTCCAAAGCGAATTTCTTGCGTTCCAACTGTGTCATTCTCATTAATGATGGGAACGACTCCAAGCGAAAGTAACTTAGTCAGAGTCTGTTGTGCATTGGCATAGTGAGAGCGACGGACAATATCTTCGGTGGTAAGTAATACTTGCGAGGAAATGACTCCGTGAGCATTGAACTTCTCGCCGTACTGGGCAATCAGCAGCCCTTGTCCGACAGATGCAGCAGCTTGCTGTGTAGCTAAATCTTTTGGCCGAACTTTGAGGCCAAGTGGTGCAAGACCTGCAGCAATGGCACCGGATGAAACAAGCACGACCTCAGCCCCACGCTTCTTAAGTGAATATGCGAGATCGACAATCTTTTGCACTGCATGGGGATCTAATCCAGAGCCAGCAGAACCGGTGAGCGATGAAGATCCAATCTTGATGACAACGCGCTTAGCGCTGGTTACAGCTCCGCGGTTCACTTGTCATTGCTTTCTGTTTCGCTCTCTTCAATTTCATCGAGGGAGATCTTGATTTCAGGGTTGGTCGGTTCTGCAACGTTGTACTCCCACTGACGTGCAACTTCATCATCAGAGAGACGATCACGTTCTACTTCAACAGTCTGCCATGCGCCTTCAAGTCGTGAATCTTCTCCACGACGATGCAAGAATCCTGCGAGTTGTTCGGCGCCTGCCTCAATTGTTGGCTCCCATTCGAAGACAACTTCATTATCTCCAGAGCCAATGCGAACTTCAGATCCTGCCGTTGCACCCTTCTTAAAGAGTTCCTTCTCGACACCAAGCTGAGCAAGGCGATCTGCAAGATATCCAATTGCTTCAGCATTCTTAAAGTTTGTCTGACGAACCCAGCGAACAACTTTCTGTCCGCGCACGCTAAAGGAGTCATCGCCATTTTTCTGCACAGTAAATCCTGAATCATCAACTGCAGTAGGGCGCAAGATAATGCGAGTGCGTTCTTCCTTTGCCGCTTCTGTTCTTTCGCGTTGAACAAGACGCGCCATTGCATACATGAGCTCTGGTAAACCTTCGCGACTAGCAGCTGAGACTTTATAAACTTCGTAGCCTTTTTCCTTGAGCTGTTCTTCGACCATATCGGCCATTGCTTTGCCATCAGGAAGGTCAATCTTGTTCAGAGCCACAATACGTACGCGATCTTCGAGTCCGCCGTAGAGTGCGAGTTCATTCTCAATTGCATCTAAATCATCGATTGGGTTGCGATCTGTTTCCAGAGTTCCGCAGTCGAGAACATGGACAAGTGCAACACATCGCTCGACATGGCGAAGAAATTGAAGTCCAAGGCCCTTTCCTTCTGATGCTCCCGGAATAAGCCCAGGAACATCGGCCACGGTAAAACGTGTATCTCCTGCTTGAACAACACCGAGATTTGGAACAAGAGTTGTAAATGGATAATCAGCAATCTTTGGGCGAGCTGCCGAAATTGCTGCAATGAGCGATGATTTTCCAGCGCTTGGGAATCCTACGAGAGCAATATCTGCAACTGATTTGAGCTGAAGAGTAAGTCTGCGTTCTTCGCCTGGTTCGCCAAGGAGTGCGAATCCTGGTGCGCGGCGCTTTGAAGATGAGAGCGCAAGATTTCCAAGACCACCATGTCCACCACGTGCTGCAAGAAAGGTTGTTCCGATACCAATGAGATCTGCAATCTGTTCGCCGTTCTCGTCATAGATAACGGTTCCATTAGGAACAGGCATGATCAGATCTTCGCCAGATACTCCATCTTTACGGTCACCAAAACCTTGATGGCCAGATGTTGCTTTGCGATGTGGTGAGTGGTGGAAATCAAGAAGTGTTGTGACAGATGAATCAACCACAAGGATGATGTCTCCGCCGCGACCACCGTTGCCACCATCTGGGCCACCTAGTGGCTTAAATTTTTCGCGTTTAACTGAGACGCAACCATCGCCGCCTTTTCCGGCAGAGGCATAGAGAGTGACGCTATCGATAAATGTTGTCATCTTTACTCCCCTTTCCATGAAGATCGATGTAGAACCATTGATAAATAAAAAAGCGGACCGCTATAAATGCGGCCCGCTCCTTTAAGAGAAACCTAAATTAAGCTGCAGGGACCACATTCACTACGCGACGACCGCGAGCGCGACCGAATTCAACTGCTCCTGCTGCGAGAGCAAAGAGTGTGTCATCTTTACCGCGTCCAACGTTCTTGCCTGGGTGGAAGTGTGTTCCACGCTGACGAACGAGAATTTCTCCTGCATTTACTTCTTGGCCACCGAAACGCTTAATACCGAGGTACTGAGGATTTGAATCGCGACCGTTACGTGTTGAGGAAACACCCTTTTTACTTGCCATTTGTTTGCTCCCTTAACCCTTACTTAGCACCGCTGATTGCGGTGATCTTTACTCGTGTGTGCTGTGCACGGAAACCTTGACGGCGGCGATGGCCTGTCTTGTTCTTGTAACGAAGGATGTCGATCTTTGGACCCTTTACCTCGTCGATTACTTCGCCAGTTACCTTGATGCTTGAGAGAACTTTTGGATCTGTTGTGACATTTGCGCCATCAACAACAAGAAGTGCTGGGAATGAAACTGATGCGCCAGTAGCAGCGTCGATGCGATCGACGGTGATGGTCTCGCCAACAGTTACCTTCTCCTGGCGACCGCCAGCTTTTACGATTGCATACATTCTTATTGCCTCAGTTCTTCGTATTAGTAATCAAGCTCGATCCACGCATAAGGCGTGTTCGGGCAGACGCTAAGGGTACGGATTGCGCACCCTCGGGGTCAAATTGGCC
>JBAWXP010000106.1:0-3196 GCA_037143995.1 Actinomycetota bacterium | reverse complement strand
AAGTAAGAGTGTTGCAAGAATTACAGGTTTAAACATCCTCATCTGATGATGCGCTCTTTCTAGCATCTACAAATTCGCGATATGCAGCAATTACCTCTGTCGGTTTCCCGCGAGCCATGAGCTTTCCATTATTGAGCCAGATTACTTCATTGCAAATATCTTCAATTGTTGCAAGGGCATGGCTTACCAGTATCAATGCGCGATCGGATGTGCGTAGCTCTTTAATTCGATTGAGGGATTTCTCTTTAAACTTTGCATCCCCTGTACTGAGCGCTTCATCAATGATCAAAATATCTGGCTCTACAACGGCAGCTACTGAAAATGCCAAGCGGGCATACATTCCAGAGGAATACGTACGCATAGGAGCATCAATAGCCTCACCGAGTTCAGAGAAATCGGCGATTGCCTCAAAGTTCTTATCAATCTCATCTCGAGACATTCCCGCTGCAAGTCCACCTAAATAGACATTATCGCGACCTGTCATTGCTGGATTAAAGCCAACACCCAGGGCAAGCAAGGTACTAACGCTTCCGAATACTTCAACGCGACCTTGTGTAGGTGGAACAATTCCAGAAATTACCCGCATAAGTGATGATTTACCTGCACCGTTAGAACCGATAATTCCAAGAACGGTTCCGTAATGAACATCAACGTTGACATCATTGAGTGCGCGCACAGTGCGAGTGTGCTTCTTGCCGCGACCTACAGTTTTCAAACGCGCTTTGAGGGTTGGCTTTTTATCGATAGAGGTTGTGTACGTAAGGCCTAAATTCTTTACAGAAACTGCAAGGCTATTCTTCGTATGAGCGTGGTTATAGTCTGACAGCGAAATCACGCTCCCTCGATAGGAAGAAGTATGTTCCGAGGAAGAAGATCACCAATGCAAATATCAAAGCGTGGAGAAGTCCTCTGCCTGAAGGGGCTTGTGCATGCACCATTACACGTGACCAAGAATCCAGGAGATAGAAGATTGGGTTAGCAATTTCGAACCTCTTAATGTGTTCAGACATATGCGCTGCTTCATAGAGGATGGGAGATAAGTAGAGAAGGCTGCGAGTCAGGTATGGCAACATGCTTGAGATGTCTCGAAAGTACACGTTGATGCAGGAGATAAGAATCGACATGCCAAGCGACATCACAATTGCAATAGCAATGATGGGAAATGCCCACAACATCTGCCATGAGTAAGGCAGACCCAAGATGATATGAATTCCCAAGAAGACAACCAGTGTTGGCATAAATTTGAAGAGAGCAATAACTGTTGCAGAAATCGGCAACATAATGCGAGGAAATGATGTATTCAAAATAAGTCTTTGACCCGAAGTGATCGCCTTTACTCCCCCAGTCAAGCTATTAGCGATGAGATAGAAGAGGAAGAGGCTTGCTGTCAGGTGAGCAAATCTCGCAGTGTCACTTTTGCCGCCAATTACATTGATCAGTAAGAAGTACACGCCTGAAAGTAAGAGCGGATTGAGAACAAGCCAAAGCTGGCCAAAGAGTGATCCATAATTTTGTTCACGTAATTCAGAGCGCGAGAACTCTGCGATAAATGTTCGGCGGGCCCAGAGTGAGCGCAGATACTCGCGCATCGGAGGTAATCCGGCGCGGTATGGCTCGTATATAACAACTGGCTTATCCACGTGCGAAAGGCTACCGCAGAGCGCTCAGAGTTAATCAGATGAAGGTACGAGAGTCTTAGGGGAAGAGATAAAGCCCGCTCCCCATGAGAAGTGCATGGTGGGAATAACAATCAAAAGTAGAAGAAATTCAATGGGTGAGCAAGCAATCCTGAGAGAGGCAAGTAGTACAAAGGCGAGATAAATTGAAGCTGGAAGATAAAAAATCGGAGCGATTGCTAATCCAAGTAAAAGTGAGAGTGTAAAACCAATCAGAGCAAGAGGTGGCGCAAGGTAGCGAAAATTAATTGTTCCTAAATGTCTGCGAGATACAACGCGACGCCATCGACCATATTCAAAATATTGTTTGGCAAGAGCTCTGACTGATG
The DNA here is from genome assembly GCA_037143995.1 of Actinomycetota bacterium. Classification (GTDB taxonomy): domain Bacteria; phylum Actinomycetota; class Actinomycetes; order Nanopelagicales; family Nanopelagicaceae; genus Planktophila. The sequence goes on along the minus strand of JBAWXP010000106.1, from coordinate 1,191 downwards.
AACGAGGTCGGTAGGTAACATGCAAGCGGGGATCAAAGTAGACAATGCCGCCATTTTCACGCAATCGAAAGTTTAGTTCCCAATCTTGTGCGCGAGTGAATCTTTCATCAAATCCACCGATGGCAAGAAGTGCTTCACGTCTAAATGCACCGAGATATACGGTATCGACTACTCCGGCTTCTCCACCTGTATGAAAACGTGATGCACCAACACCGAAGGGGCTTCGCATCGCTCCGGCGACAGCTCTCTCAAAACGATTCGTTCCAACTGCTGCCATGACGCCTCCGACATTAACCGCACCAGTTGTATTAAGAATTTCGACGACAAGTGCTAGGTAATCATCGGGAATTTGTGCATGCCCATCAACACGAACTACTACAGGGCTGTGCGAACTATGAAGCGCCAGATTAAGTCCCGCTGCTGTGCGACCTGTTGGATTATCGACTAAAACGACTCGTGGATCTTTCTGTGAAAGATGTTTAGCTATCTCATTTGTGCGATCGCGTGAAGGACCTAGCGCAAGTATTACTTCAATATCTCCGAGATATTTCTGAGAAAGAATCGATATGACCGCACCTTCAAGATGAGATTCTTCATTGAGAACAGGAAGAATTACGCTAATAGATGGATGCGGTGAGCCAATTAACTCATGTGTTGGTGTCGCCATAACCCCTCCACGCTATCGTCCAAGTACCCTTCGGGTGTGAAATCTTCTCGTGCAATTCGGATAATTACATCACTCTCTGTGGGTGTTGTCCTTGTTGCATCGCTAACGTGGCTTGGATTGGGTCAGGTAAGCGGACAGATCTCTCGTATCGATGTCTTTGGTGGGCTTAAGACTCGTCCCGAGAAAACATCTACAGCTCTCAATTATCTCGTCGTTGGATCAGATAGTCGTGAGGGCCTTACCAAAGCGCAGATAAAAGCTCTCCGGGTTGGAAGTACTGCAGTTGCAGCAGGTGGTCGTTCGGACACAATGTTGCTTGTACATATTAGTAAGAACCGCGATGCCGCATATGTAGTCTCGATTCCTCGTGACACTTTGGTAACAATCCCTGCACATAGAAGCCAAGATGGAACACGCGATATTCCAGCGCGTCCAGGAAAGATCAATGCTGCCTTTGCCTTTGGTGGAGCCCCGCTTCTTATTCAAACAATTGAGGCGAAGACAAATCTTAAGATTGATCATTA
>JBAWXP010000105.1:0-3217 GCA_037143995.1 Actinomycetota bacterium | reverse complement strand
GCGCATGAGGTGAATTATCGCATGTCAAATAAGCGTTATTTGACGCTGGTTTAGGGCTAGACCTCGGGGTTTTCTATGTCAGAGATGGCTGGTAGAATTGACCCTCTAACGAAGGGCATTACATGTCATTTAAGGTCGGCGAAACCGTTGTTTATCCCCATCACGGAGCAGCTCTTATCGAGGCAATTGAAACTCGAACAATTAAGGGCGAAGAGAAGACCTACCTCGTATTGAAGGTTGCACAAGGTGACCTCACCGTGCGCGTTCCTGCAGAGAATGTAGATCTCGTCGGTGTCCGCGATGTCGTGGATTCAGCTGGTCTTGATCGTGTATTTAACGTACTTCGTCAGCCATATACCGAAGAGCCAACAAACTGGTCACGTCGCTATAAGGCAAACCTCGAAAAGCTTGCATCCGGAGATGTCATTAAGGTCGCAGAAGTTGTGCGCGATCTCTACCGTCGCGATCTCGATCGTGGACTCTCTGCCGGTGAAAAGCGCATGCTCGCCAAGGCGAAGCAGATTCTCGTCTCTGAGCTCGCACTTGCCGAGCGCACAGATGAAGAGAAGGCTGCAACTCTCCTTGACGAGGTTCTCGCTTCTTAAATTTAGTTAGCCTCACATCATGATCGCCGCAATCGTCGCTGCCGCAGGTAGTGGCGAGCGTTTCGGTGCATCTACTCCTAAAGCGCTCATTCAACTGGGCGATCGCACACTCCTTGAACACGCAGTCTCTAGTTTGTCGGGCGTTGTCGACCAGATTGTTGTGACAGCACCCGCAGGTTTTGAAGATCACATCCGCACACTTGTAGGCGACGATGTCGTTGTTGTTACTGGTGGCGCTACTCGTTCTGATTCAGTGCGTGCGGGGCTTGCCGCAATTAGTGGTGCAGATTTTGTCTTGGTACACGATGCAGCTCGTGCACTTGCAACGCGTGAATTAGCAGCCAGTGTTGTAGCAGCGCTTAGGGGCGGCGATGTTGCTGTAGTTCCGGCACTTGCCGTCGTTGATACATTGCAGAACGTTGATGCTGCGGGATATGTCCTAACGGCTGTAGATCGCAACTCCCTTCGCCGCATTCAAACTCCACAGGGTTTTTCTTACTCAGTATTAAAAGCAATTCATCAAGGTGCCGCAGATGCCACAGATGATTCAACGCTGGCGCTCAATGCAGGCAATAAGGTACGTGTTATTGCTGGTGAAGAACGAGCACTGAAAATTACAACTCCATCTGATTTAGCAACTGCTCTGACATTTCTTGGTGGCGCCACAACATTTAGTACCGGTGTGGGAGTTGACGCACATGCATTCGGTGAAGGAAGGCAGCTGTGGTTAGCCGGGCTTCATTGGCCAGATGAAGTTGGCGTTGAAGGCCACTCTGATGGGGACGTCGCATCTCATGCAATCTGTGACGCACTCTTTGCAGCAACAGGACTTGGTGATTTAGGAAGCAACTTCGGAACATCGCGACCTGAATATGCGGGCGCATCAGGTGTCACGTTATTGAAAGAGACATATGTGCTCATTAGCAACGCGGGATTTTCAATATCGCATGTATCTGTGCAGATCATCGGAAATCGTCCACGTATTGGTGCTCGTCGCGCCGAGGCAATTACAACTATTTCACAGGCACTGGGTGGGGCAGAAGTCGCAATCCTTGCGACAACCACTGATGGAATGGGCCTGACAGGCGAAGGCCGAGGCATTGCAGCGATTGCATCTGCACTTGTCATCAAGCGTTAGAATTGCCTAATGAGTTCGCTATCTTTATATGACACCCTTACGCGAACCACATCTGACTTTGTTCCGTTAAAAAAAGGTGAAGTCGGAATCTATTTGTGTGGTGCCACAGTTCAAGCACCTCCACATATCGGCCATGTTCGCTCTGGCGTTAACTTCGACATCTTGCGCCGATGGTTAACTAAATCTGGCTATAACGTCACATTTATTCGTAATGTCACTGATATTGATGACAAGATTTTGCATAAGGCAGTCCACGAAGAGATGCCATGGTGGGCAGTTGCTATGAAATACGAGCGCGCATTTACGCAAGCCTATGCAGCGCTCAATGTTCTGCCACCTACCTATGAACCACGCGCAACAGGGCACGTCACACAGATGATCGAACTCATGCAGGTATTGATTGAGAAGGGCGCTGCATATGCTCCTGGCAATGGCGATGTCTATCTCGATGTTCGCAAACTCTCATCTTATTTAACTCTCTCTCGTCAGAAGCTCGATGACTTGCAACCAGCTCTAGACGCAGATGAAACGAATAAGAAAGATCCACGCGACTTTGCGCTGTGGAAAGCGGCAAAACCGGGAGATCCATCATGGCCAACTCCATGGGGCCCGGGCCGACCTGGATGGCACCTCGAATGTTCTGCGATGGCGCATCAATATTTAGGTGAAAGTTTTGATATCCACGGTGGTGGACTTGATTTGATCTTCCCTCACCACGAGAACGAGATCGCACAATCAGAAGCTGCTGGATATGCCTTTGCAAAGCGTTGGTTACACAATGCATGGGTAACCGCATCCGGTGAGAAGATGTCGAAGTCACTGGGTAACTCACTTCAAGTTCATGAATTACTTAAGACTGTTCGCGGAATCGAACTGCGCTGGTATTTAGGTTCTGCTCACTACCGTTCGATGCTCGAATTTTCACATGAAGCGTTGGCAGAATCTGCAACAGCGTTTCGTCGCATCGAATCATTCTTGCAACGTTCAGTTGAAATTTTGGGCGCACAACCAACACCTGTATTGAGCCAAGCATTTACTGATGCGATGAATGATGATTTAGCCGTTCCAACTGCTCTCGCCTCTATCTCTGAGGCTCTGCGTGCAGGAAATAGCGCAATTACTGCAGGAGATACAGCAGTTATTGAAGCCTCAGCAAATGAAATCCGCGGCGCTCTAGAAATCCTCGGCTGTGATCCATTCGATCCAGCATTTGCATCAGCATCTGCTGGTGAAGATCTCACGGCTGCATTGGATGGAACTATAAAATTGGCGCTTGAACAGCGCACGGCTGCTCGCGAACGTAAAGATTTTGCGGCATCGGATGCAATCCGAGATGGCCTTGCCGCTTTAGGAATTACTATTGAAGACACTGCACAAGGGCCACGTTGGTCAATCTCTAGAGATGGAAAATAACAATGGCCGGTAATGCAAAACCTCGCGGTGCAGTTCGTAAATCAAAGAAGGGTCCATCAGC
>JBAWXP010000104.1:0-3222 GCA_037143995.1 Actinomycetota bacterium | reverse complement strand
CCTAAACCAGCGTCAAATAACGCTTATTTGACATGCGATAATTCACCTCATGCGCAGTCCATATATTAAGAAAACTTCAATTGCATTTATTGCAACGGCTCTTGCGCTCTCATTGACAGCATGTGGTGGCTCAGGCCCCGACGCTCCAACACGTTTGATCAAGCGCGTCACAGATGGCAACGAAGCAAGCGTCACAACAAATGGCAGCGACCTTTCAATTACCAACTTACTTCTTGTTGCAACTGCCGATGGTTCTGCAGTTGTTATCGGCACAATTGTTAACCACACAGCAACACCTGACGCTCTCCTTGGAATTTCAGCAGGCGGCACAACAGCAACACTTACCGGCGAGCAGAACTTGCTTCAAGATAAGCCCATCCGTTTTGAAGGAGACTCTGCCAATGCCAAGGCAGTATTTGCAGGCGTTGGTGCATCAGCTGGTAAGAATGTGACCTTATCTCTTGCCTTTGCTCGCGCCGGCGTTGTAACCGTGGATGCAATCATCCGCGACCAGCGCGATACCTACGCAAATATTACGAAGTAACTTACTTCTTACCCTGATTTGCAACAGCTGTAATTGCCTCCGCGGCTGCTGCGGGATCTAAATATTCGCCGCCCTTTTTTACTGGCTTAAAATCTGCATCAAGTTCATACAGCAGTGGAATACCTGTTGGAATATTGAGCCCCGCAATATCAGCATCACTAATTCCATCGAGGTGCTTTACAAGTGCACGCAGAGAATTGCCGTGAGCTGTAACCAGTACAGTCTTGCCAGCCTTGAGGTCAGGAATAATTGATTCGGTCCAATAAGGAACCATGCGGATCACAACATCTTTCAGGCATTCAGTCAGTGGCATAGCAGCACCTAAATCTGCATAGCGCGCATCAGCATCTTGCGAGTACTGGCTGCCCTTTTCAATCACAGGAGGCGGGGTGTCATAAGAACGGCGCCACAACATAAATTGTTCTTCGCCGTATTCAGCAAGTGTCTGCGCCTTGTCTTTGCCTTGCAGAGCGCCGTAGTGACGCTCGTTTAAGCGCCAAGAGCGCTTTACCGGAATCCAGTGGCGATCACATGAATCAAGTGCGAGTTGCGATGTGTGGATCGCACGACGCAAAAGAGATGTGTGAACTACATCAGGCAGCAAACCACGCTCTGCCAATAACTTTCCACCGCGTGATGCTTCAGCTATTCCTTTGTCAGAAAGTCGCACATCGACCCAACCCGTAAAGAGATTGAGGGCGTTCCACTCGGATTCACCATGGCGCAGAAGGATTAGCTTGTAGTTAGACATGTGCGTATCTTCTCACATCACACTAAGTGCTTGAATGCCTCAAGATTTGCCAACGATTCACCACGACTTACTCGCCATGCCCATTCGCGGCGAATTGCATCTGCAAAGCCAAGTTCGAGAAGTGGATTAAATGATGAATCCGAATACTGCAAGACCGAACCAATTAAACGATCAATCTCTTGCGCGGTCACCGCACCCAGTGGCAAGCGGCCCACAAGATAGATATCGCCAAGTTCGTTAATGGCAAAGGCGATCCCATACATCGCTGCATTCTTTGCCATGCACCACTTATGGACTGCATCTTCATGAGTATCAGGTTTACGAATCACAAAAGCGTTGATGCTTAAAGAGTGATCTCCGATTACCAACGCACAATGAGTCTGTAGCTTCTTCTCTCCCGGCAGAGTCACCATAAAGGTGTTCTCGCCCTGCTTCTCAAAATCTAAATCGTGTGACTCTAAAAAATCTTCAATCACATCGCGTGGATTCAGAGCCATCTATCCGATGTTCTTCTTCACATCTGCTCGTGCAGAAAGCACGCGGTCGTAGATATCAAGTGTTCCGCGCGATGTGGCATCCCATCCAAAGTGAGAAGCATGTTCGACCGCACCCATTGATAACAGCACACGGCGCTGTGGCTCTTGCAGCAAACGTGCCAACACTGATGACCAGGCACGTGGATCGTGGCCATCAACAAGAACACCAGAGATACCGTCAGCAACTGCTGTGCGAAGTCCACCCACTGCAGTGGCTACAACAGGTGTGCCACATGCTTGTGCTTCAAGGGCTACCAGTCCAAAGCTTTCTGAATAACTTGGCACACAGACTAAATCAGATGCGCGATACCAATTAGGTAGCTCTTCCCGCAGAACAGGGGGCGCAAAGCGCACAACATCATCGATGCCAAGCCATGTTGTAAGTTCTTTCAGCCGTTCAACTTCTGATTGATTAGCCCCTGATGCTCCACCAATAACGTTGACGATTAACTTAGTGCGCAGATGTGGAGAGTGCGAGACAAGTTCGGCGATAGAGCGGATCAATACTTCTGGGCCCTTATGTGGCTGAATGCGACCTACAAAGGTGATGATGTGAGCATCTTTATCAAGGCCCACAATCTCTCGAGCAGCAGCACGTCCCGCACCCGGTGTAAAGACCTTCAGGTTCACTCCAGGGCTGACAACAGAGACGTTATCTGGACATGCTTCATAGAGTGAAACCAGGCTTGCAGCCTCTGCATCAGTATTAGCAACCAGAGCATCTGCTGCTGCAACAATCTGAGTCTCACCTTGCACGCGAATCATTGGTTCAGGTGTTTCTCCTTCAGCCAAGTTCAAATTCTTCACCCGCGCCATCGTGTGCATCGTGTGCACAAGTGGAATATTTAAATCTTTTGCGACAGGCATCGCTACCTTGCCGCTGATCCAATAATGCGAATGAATCACGTCGTAACTATCTTTGGAGAGAGCTTCTTTAAATGCGGCAGATAGATCAGGAATCATCTTGGGTAGCTGCTCTTTAGTAACGCCAGATACTGGCCCCACATTGAGTTGAATAACGCGCACACCCGGTGCAACATCAACCACATCTGCAATCTCAGAGTTTGTGCGCCTAGTAAAGATATCTACCTTCACACCTTGCGCCGCCATATTTTGAGCCGCTTCAACAACATAGATATTCATTCCACCGGCGTCGCCTGTACCTGCTTGATCAAGCGGTGAGGTGTGCACCATCAAGGTAGCAACGCGGCGGGAAGTCATACATTAAGGATACGTCAGTATGCCGACGATTGAAATTGTGGGTACGCGCGTTTAAAAGGTTGCGCGAATAGCGCCGATGACACGGTCACCGCCGAGCACATTTTCAGCCTCATAAGGGCTATCAATACCTAAACGCTTCAAACCTGCATGCACCAAGACACGGAATGGGC
>JBAWXP010000103.1:0-3225 GCA_037143995.1 Actinomycetota bacterium | reverse complement strand
TCCTTTTTGGAAATCTTCAAATGCTTGCAGTACTTCTGCCTTGGTATTCATCACAAATGGACCCATCCATGCAACAGGTTCTTTGATTGGCTGGCCACCGAGGATAAAGAGTTCAAGGTTTGGAGAGCGAGACTCTTGTTGGTTGGCAGCGCGCACAACAATTGCATCTCCTTCGCCAAAGACAGTGAGCTGACCCATTGATACTGGGCGTTGTTCATCTCCGACAAAACCATGGCCTGACATTGCATATACGAGTGCGTTGTAATCCTTGCGCCAGGGCAGGCGAAGTTCTGCACCAGGTGCGAGCGTTGCATGGATCAAAGTAATAGGTGTCTGCGTTGTACCAGGACCGACATGTCCATCAAGTTCGCCAGCGATAATACGAATCAGTGAACCACCATCAGTAGATGAAATAAGTGAAACATCGTGTGCGCGAACATCTTGATATGCAGGTGGTGACCATTTCTTTGCTGCAGGGAGATTTACCCACAATTGGAATCCGTGGAATAAGCCGCCAGACATCACCAAATGCTCTGGGGGAGTTTCAATATGAAGAATTCCACCACCAGCTGTCATCCACTGTGTATCACCATCAGTAATTGTTCCACCGCCACCATTGGAATCTTTATGATCGAAGATGCCATCAATAATGTATGTCACTGTTTCAAAACCGCGATGTGGGTGCCATGGAGTTCCCTTTGGCTCACCCGGTGCATATTCAACTTCACCCATTTGATCTAAGTGAATAAAGGGATCAAGCTCTGCTAAATCAACTCCAGCAAATGCGCGACGAACTGGAAAGCCTTCACCTTCGAAACCTTGCGGAGCAGTTGTAATGCTCTTCACGCGACGTGCACGAAGTCCCGTTGTATCGCTGATGCGAGGAAGAACGGTGATGTCGCTAACGGTTACTGCTGGCACGGTGGCTCCTTTTGACTAAGCCTAAATATAATTGAACTTTCAACTAGTCGCAAGTTCAATTATCTTTGTAATGTGCGTGCTTATTCACGAAGCGAATTCTACGAATGCCAAAGGCTGAGTAGAATGAAGCTGTGAATAAGCACGCGCCGAAGCTCGATAAGGTGATTCTGTATTACATCTTTACGCCTATCGCCGACCCTGAGGCAGTGCTCCTCTGGCAGAAATATTTATGCCAATCTCTTAATCTCAAGGGCCGTATCTTGATCTCTCAACATGGAATCAACGGAACCCTCGGCGGTGAAATGGCCGATGTAAAGAAGTATGTTCGCGAAACTCGTCGCTACCCAGGTTTTAAGAAGCTTACATTTAAATGGTCGGATGGAACCGGCAATGAATTCCCACGACTTCGCGTTGTCGTTAAAGATGAGTTAGTTGCCTTCGGAAATCCCAATGAGATCGAAGTCGATGAAAATGGCGTTATTGGTGGCGGAATTCACCTACGGCCGGAACAGGTAGAAGAGCTTGTCAAAGAACGTGGCGATGACGTTGTCTTCTTCGATGGTCGCAATGCATATGAAGCAAAGATCGGGAAGTTTAAAAATGCAATAGTTCCAGATGTTGATACATCACGTGATTTCATCCGCGAAATCGAGAGCGGAAAGTATGATCATATAAAGGATAAGCCGGTCGTTACATATTGCACCGGTGGAATCCGCTGCGAAGTTCTATCTGCAGTCATGAAGAAGCGCGGATTTAATGAGGTCTACCAAATCGATGGTGGCATCGTGAAATATGGCGAACGATTTGGAGATGACGCACATTGGGAAGGCTCGCTCTATATCTTCGATGATCGCATGGCGATGGATTTCTCTGACAATGCAAAGGTCATTGGAGAGTGCGATAAGTGCAATGCGCCGACAAAAGATTTCCGTAATTGCAATACCGCTTCATGTCACCAGTTGATACTTCTCTGCGATTCTTGTGCAGCGCTTCCTTCCAATCTCAGTTGCACCCACGATCAAAGTCGTCAATTCGACTCGGAACTCATCGGCTAACTTTCCGATGATTTGGTGGCCCTCAGAAATCCCAACGCTGCACTATGGATTGGTGACCCTTCGCCCCAGCGATGAAAAAGATATCGATGACATCTTTAGCGCCTGCCAAGATCCGCTTATTCCGGCGTTCACGACAGTTCCCGCCAATTACACAATGGATCACGCAATTGATTTTGTGCGATCTGATCCATTTAGTTTTGCAGAACGACGCGAACTCCGCTTTGTCATCGAGTATGGAAATGGCACAGATATAGCTTTTGCTGGTGTCGTTTCACTTCACACTATCAATATCAAGAATCACACCGCTGAAATCGGATATTGGATTGAGAAATCGATGCGCGGCAAAGGAATCGGAACCATCGCGGCAAAGATGATTACGGATTATGGATTGCGAACTTTGGGCTTTCGACGCATTGATGGATTAGCTGATGTCGATAACTCTGCCTCTCAGAAACTTTTGATGAGTGCGGGCTTCGAAAAGGAAGGAATCTTGCGCAACAAGGTCACACGTGATGATGGTCGGCAGATTGATATGGCACTCTTTGCAACGACCGATGCAACGTGGACTCCACTTGATAGTTAGAAGAGTGAAGATTGGAGGCAAGTGATATGTACTCCTTGGCTCTGCTTGTCGTCATCTTGATGTCATTCATTCTCTTTTCAGGGCCTCTCGCACTTCTACTCACCTCGAAGTGGGCAAAGGGTCTAAGCGATAGCAAACTAGTTTTGATTATGCGTAGATCATTTCTGGCTTCGCTCAATCTTCTTGGTCTCTTCCTCAGTCTCTCGGTAATAATTGTTGCCCCACTTGCCATTAAATTTATAGCGGCCATAACAATCATCGTTCATGTCTTCTCTATCAACCGCGAGTACGGATTTATCTCACATATTATTAAGCGAGATCCCAATGGACCCGAGGGTCAAGACTGACAATGCGCAGGTTCACCTTACTCATTGCGGCAAGTTTTATGATTGCACCACTTCTAACCCCGATTGCTCAGGCTGCCGAAAATCCACCGCGAAAAATTCTTACTGGGTGGATTCCATATTATTCAATGAAGACAGCACTTCCTGATGCGCTTAATAACTCAGATTTGATTAAAGAGGTAATGCCATTTTGGTATACCTTGAAATTTGATGGGAAAGCGAAAGCTGCTGTTGTGACAGATCTCTATGCACCGGCCAATCCGAGCGTGCCAATCTCTGAACCCCTGACTGCGCTGCGTAGCGCTGGATATTCAATTATTCC
>JBAWXP010000102.1:0-3276 GCA_037143995.1 Actinomycetota bacterium | reverse complement strand
GACCGGTCTCCTCGCTGCGGAGTTTGGTGTTGCCGGTAAACACCTTCGGATTACCAAACAAATAAGGAGCAGTGAAATGAATTTCCCAAAGCAAACGCCTTCAAAGATGCCGGTGCATCGTTACTCACCATTTATCCCCGTAGAACTTGAAGATCGCACATGGCCAAGTAAGAAGATGACTAAAGCACCGCAGTGGTGTTCTGTCGATCTTCGTGATGGCAACCAGGCGCTTATCGATCCGATGGATACACCTCGCAAGCTTGCAATGTTTAAATTGCTCGTTGCGATGGGGTACAAAGAGATTGAAGTAGGTTTTCCGTCAGCATCTCAGACTGATTTCGACTTTGTCCGCAAAATTATTGATGAAGGTTTGATTCCGGATGATGTCATCATCCAGGTACTGACGCAGGCTCGCGAACCGCTTATCCGTCGCACCTATGAATCCATCAAGGGTTCAAAGCAGGCAATCGTCCATCTCTACAACTCAACGTCAACGTTGCAGCGCCGCGTTGTCTTCGGCCTTGATAAAGATGGCATCAAGAAGATTGCAACCGATGCTGCTCAACTCTGCCTAGATTTAATGGCTACGGTACCTGAGACAAAGATTTCATTTGAGTATTCACCTGAGTCATACACAGGAACAGAGCTCGAATTTGCTGTTGAGGTATGTAACGCAGTCAATGATATTTGGAAGCCAACTCCACTGTGGAAGACGATTATGAATCTTCCAGCAACTGTCGAAATGGCAACACCCAATGTCTATGCAGATTCCATTGAATGGATGTGTCGCAACCTGAACAATCGCGAGAGCGTGATTGTGTCGCTGCACCCACATAATGATCGTGGAACAGGTGTTGCAGCTGCAGAACTTGGATATTTAGCCGGAGCAGATCGCATTGAAGGAACTCTCTTCGGCAACGGTGAGCGCACCGGAAACGTATGTCTTGTCACTCTTGGAATGAATTTGGTTTCACATGGAATTGACCCCCATATTGATTTCAGCGATATCGATGAAATTCGTCGCACAGTCGAATATGGCAATCAATTACGTGTTCCTGAGCGTCATCCTTACGGCGGAGACCTTGTCTTTACAGCGTTCTCTGGTTCTCATCAAGATGCGATTAAGAAGGGCTTTGAACACTTAGAGCGCGATGCAAAGGCTGCAGGAAATGCAGTCGATGATCACACCTGGGCTGTTCCATATTTACCGATTGATCCCAAAGATATTGGTCGCTCATATGAAGCTGTTATTCGCGTGAATTCGCAATCTGGCAAGGGCGGAGTTGCTTATCTGATGAAGAATGAACATTCACTCGATCTTCCTCGTCGCCATCAAATTGAGCTATCAAGAATTGTTCAGGCAAAGACTGATAACGAAGGCGGCGAAATCACTGCAGAACAGTTGTGGCATGTCTTCGAAGATGAATATCTGCCTACTGAAACAGCAGCATGGGGACGATTCCGCCTTAAGGGAATGTCACAGAACTCTGTCATGGGCGAAGATGTTCAACTCACCGTCAAGATGACAGATCGCGGTGAAGCAATTGAATTGTCAGGTACCGGTAATGGACCTATCGCTGCCTTCTGCCATATCTTGCAGAGCTACGGCGTTGATGTACGCGTTCTTGATTTCCACGAGCATGCACTGTCATCAGGTGGCGATGCATCAGCTGCTGCCTATCTTGAGTGCGAAATTGCAGGAGAAGTCTTCTGGGGTGTCGGAATCGACCCCAATACAACGACTGCTTCACTGAAAGCAGTCGTGTCTGCAATCAATCGCGCTATTCGCTAACTATCGTACGCAGTATGCCTGCGCCTCAATCAAAGCTCTATCGCGATGAGGCAATCATTTTGCGCACTCAGAAGTTGGGTGAAGCAGATCGCATCATCACTTTGCTGACAAAAGAGCATGGTCGTATTCGCGGTGTGGCAAAGGGCGTTCGTCGCACGATGTCTAAATTTGGTGCACGGTTAGAACCCGGTAGCCATGTAGATATTCAGATGCATTCGGGAAAAACTTTTGACACGATAACTCAAGTTGAGGCGTTGATGAACTATGGTGAAGCGCTCACCGATGATTACCAGCGCTGGACAATTGCGCATGCGATTCTCGAAACTGCCGAACGATTTACCCAACAAGAGGAAGAGCCAGCCCCTCAAGAATTTCAATTAGTAGTCGGCGGCATGAAAGCACTCGCTGACAATCGTTACGATTCATCTCTTATCCTTGATGCATTCTTGCTGCGATCGCTCTCAATCGGTGGGTACGAACCATCAATGACAGCATGTTCGCGATGCGAGAAGCCAGGACCACATCGCTACTTCTCATTAGTGGGCGGTGGATCTGTCTGTATGGATTGCCGGCCATCTGCATCAGCAACTGCAACGCCAGAAGCGTTATCGCTCATGCAAGCGCTCTTGATTGGCGACTGGGATGTTGCTGAAAAAAGCGAACATCGCCATCGCCGAGAGGCTAGTGGTTTGGTAACTGCTTACCTACAATGGCACCTTGAACGCGGATTGCGAAGTCTGCCGATGGTTGAAAGGGCTTAACGAAAACTTTGATGGCTAAGAAGATCGAGATTCCCCAACACATCGCAATCGTGATGGATGGAAATGGCCGTTGGGCAAAAGAGCGCGGATTGCCACGTACTGCCGGACATCAAGCTGGTGAAAAAGTCCTCTTCGATATCGTTGAAGCAGCTATTGGTTTTGGAGTGAAAGAAATTAGCGCCTATGCATTCTCCACCGAAAATTGGAAGCGCAGCCCTGAGGAAGTGAAATTTTTGATGGGATATAGCCGCGAGATGCTTCGTACTCGTCGTGATCGCCTCAATGAAATGGGAGTAAGAATCAATTGGCTGGGCCGCCCACAAAAGTTATGGAAGTCTGTGATTTCAGAGCTTGAAGAGGCAGAAGATTTAACGAAGAAGAATAAGAAACTCACACTCAATATGTGTGTCAATTACGGAGGACGCGCAGAAATAGTTGATGCTGCCGCTGAACTTGCACGCGATGTAAAGCGTGGAAAAGTGAAGGCAGATTCGATTACTGAGAAGACTTTAGAAAAGTACCTATATTCACCCAAGATGCGCGATGTTGATATGTTCCTGCGTTCATCGGGTGAACAGCGCACCAGCAACTTCTTGCCATGGCAATCTTCCTATGCCGAGTTCGTCTTTATGGATGTCTTGTGGCCAGATATGACGCCACAGTTATTATGGAAAGCAATCGAGATTTATTCGGAGAGAGATCGTAGATTCGGAAGTGCGTAGC
>JBAWXP010000101.1:0-3284 GCA_037143995.1 Actinomycetota bacterium | reverse complement strand
TCAAGAGAAGATATGAGGCGAGAGTTTCCGACGAATGCAATCTTTTCGTCGCCATCTTTTGTAAAACCTAGCGCTAAGACATCGGCAGCAGCGAGTTTTTCAATATCTGGCGCAACGGAGTGAAGAATTTTTCTCCTCCGCTCTACTTCTTGATAAGTAGGACAGCGGCGCCAAGGGCTGCGCTGAGGTTATTTGCTTCCTGAGGATTGAGTTCAACCACGAGGCGTCCGCCGCCTTCAAGTGGGATGCGCATGACGAGTGAACGAGCTTCTTTAGTTACTTCCATTGGTCCATCACCGGTACGAGGTTTCATAGCTGCCATGGTGGGGACTCCTTGTTGAGCTCGGGTATCGAAAAACTCTTGTTGAAGAGTTAAGAGGAGAAGTATCTCGCAGAATGAGCCGAGGGTGAAATCGGCATATGCGCTGATTTAGAGCCCTAAAACCCCCTTAAGGCGCGCTTTGCCCGACTCAATGACAACAATGACAGCCCTTTCTGGCACGGCAAGAAGGTCTGCGATTTCAAGACTGCTTTTAGAACGAAGGTAATGAAGGGTCAAGATAATTCGTTCCTCTTCAGGAAGAGAGGCGAGCAACTCCGCCAAGGTTTGAGGGTTGCTCTGCTGACTCATAGGAATAGAGGTTACTCGCTCAATTCTTAAAGAATCCTTATTGCGAGTCTCTCGGGTGTAGCCGCTTTAGCCAAAGGAGCGTGAAAAACGAGCGAGAGAAATTCGCACACCTATATACAAGAAGGGTGCAAGCAGCGCATATATCAGCGTGGGAGCGATGATTGTTTCTGACCAGTCAAAGTATGTCCCGCCATCTCTGCCTTCGCGAAGAGTGAAGGTGCCAGATCCTTTAAGAATGGCGCCCACATGTTCGACATCGCAGTGCACGGGTGGTTCCCACCGTGTCACTGTCATCAGGTCGAGTAATCCGAAAGATTTACATGCAGGATAAAAACGATAGAACGGTCCGGTGAAAGCTGCAATCGAAGTTCCAACTCCTTCAGTGATATCTGAAGTGACCCAGACTTTTGTCTGCAACATCCAATCACCTTGAGAATTCCAATCTGCGATTTTCAACCAGACTTTTTCTTGGGGCGCATTAATGTGGATGCTTATCGAGAGAGTATTACTTGCCATGTGCAATTGTCACTGCTTCTTCGACAGTTGTAGTCCAATGAAGTAATTCTCGCATCCCAGGTTTCACGAAATTCTCATTCTCAAGATGCTCGACAAGTGAATGCAGCGGCTGATAGATACCGAAAGGATCAAGGATGATGACCGGCTTATCGTGGAATTTGAGATATCTGCCAACCCATATTTCAAAGAGTTCTTCAAGAGTTCCAAGGCCACCTGGCAAGGTGATAAATGCATCAGACATATCTTCAATCTTTGCCTTACGTGTGCGCATTGAATCAACCACAATCAATTCATCGCTCTCGTGATCGGCAAACTCAATATCAACTAATTTCTGCGGGATGATTCCGATTGTGCGACCACCGACGCTACGAGCGCCGCGAGAAATCGCTCCCATGGCAGATATATGGCCTCCGCCTGAAACAAGTTCGGCTCCACTGCGCGCTATTCCTTCACCGAGATCAAAGGCTAAATCGATAAATTTCGAATCAATCGATGGGGATGATGAACAGAAGACAGCAATACGCATGAGGCACAGGATAGGGGTTAGGCTTAGAGCATGTCTTCTTTAGCCCACGGCCACGGAATTGCAACTGTTGCAGGAACAACGGTTCTCGATGTCTGGTTCCCAGCGCCATCACTTGGCGCAATGACGGGTTCACCTGATTCAACTCTGACGCCACTTATCGGTGCAGATGAAGTTCGCGGTGTTACTCGTGAAATTGTCTCGATTGAAATCAATCTCCTTGAACCACCAAAAGATGCCAAAGATGCATACCTGCGTTTGCACCTGTTATCTCATCGACTTGTTCAACCCCACGGACAATCACTCGATGGAATCTTTGGATTACTCACAAATGTTGTCTGGACATCGCATGGACCTTGTGCAGTTGAGGGTTTCGAATCAACTCGTGCACGCTTGACGGCGAAGTATGGACATGTCACTGTCATCAGTGTCGATAAGTTCCCGCGCATGGTCGACTATGTAATTCCTTCTGGAGTACGCATTGCAGATGCTGATCGCGTTCGTCTCGGTGCGTACTTGGCTCCAGGCACAACAGTGATGCACGAAGGCTTTATTAACTTCAACGCCGGAACGCTTGGCACATCAATGGTCGAGGGCAGAATTTCATCTGGGGTCGTCGTTGGAGATGGCACTGACGTTGGTGGTGGAGCATCCATTATGGGAACGCTCAGCGGTGGCGGCAAAGAGGTAATCTCTATCGGAGAAAAATGTTTATTGGGTGCAAATTCGGGGCTTGGTATATCTCTTGGAAATAACTGCGTCATCGAGGCAGGTACCTACATCACTGCAGCTGCAAAGGTAAAACTTCCTGACGGTGAAGTAGTGAAGGCCGGAACGCTCTCAGGTGCGAGCAATCTGCTCTTCCGTCGTAACTCACTGACTGGTGGACTTGAAGCTGTAATGCGCACTGGCACATGGGGCGGATTAAATTCGGTCTTGCACGCTAACTAAGGTGCCAGTTGAAAGTATGGCGACGGAATTTTCACTCGACTTCTGAAGGTATCTCCACGAAGTAACTTAGTCGAACCGTCACTTGAAGTCCCTTTAATATAAGTGACAGCTCCCGCGCTATTTCGCGAAATGATGTCGAGCGAAACAATATCTGGAAGTAGAAACGCTGCCGCAACCAAAGTCTGATCCGCCGATGCGCTCCAATGAGCAAAGCGAGGATTCAGTGTGATGTCAGCACTTGCAGGATCTGCGACAGATTGCGTATACGTACTTACTTCACCCCAAGCATCTTTTGTTGTTTGGGTAGCCCCACCTGATGAAGAGAAGTAGTAGGCCTGAATCGGTCTACCTCCTGCAACAATTGCCAAGCTCGTTGATGAATCAATATTTGTACGAGTAACTGCTGCCTTCCAAAGAGTTCCGATCTTGGGTTCGATCTCTTTCGAGTACCCGACAAAGTTTTGATCAGCGATATGCGAATAGACATTGCAATCGCAGGAAGGTTTGAGCGTTCCTAATTTAGAGAGCGCATATGAGCGCGAAGCAATCACTTGGGCTTCAAGGGCGGCAGCTGGCCATGCTGAAGACATCTCGCTAATCCCCCACAGGTACTCATCATGCACGCTCAATGAATTAGTAACTTCGAGAGCGCCATTGACTGCC
>JBAWXP010000100.1:0-3307 GCA_037143995.1 Actinomycetota bacterium | reverse complement strand
GTTCACGATTTAGCAAAGGCGCGTCTTGCAGCACGTGCTGAGAAGAATTTTGCACTCTCTGATCAATTACGAGATGAGATCGCTGCGCAGGGCTTTGAAGTAGTCGATGCTGCAGGTGGATATGAACTCCGCCCTAAGAAGCGCTTTCCTACCTATGAATCAACACGCGATATTCGCCCCATTAACTCGGGTAAATTTGAAATTACAGTCGCCATGATCATCGATGGTTTCCATGAAGATGCTGTCGTAACAATCAAGACAATTAAAGAACACAGCCAATGTGCGATCGCAATATTGGTAGTCGGAGACCCTGGCGTATTAGTCAATGAACTGGATTCACGGACATCCCTTGTTCAGCTCACTGAAGATTTTGGGTGGGGAGAAAGCGCCAATGCTTTATTGCGAAACGTCACTAGCGAATTTATTGTCATCATGGATCCATCTACGCGCTTTACTGGTGATGCAATCACACCAGTTCTTACCGAACTCAAGAAGCGAGAGTTTGTTGCAGTTGGATGGCGCGGGGGATTGGTAAATCTCGAAGATGACTGGCGCAGCGTTGATGATAAAGGCGCCGGCGAGGTCGATGTTCTTTTTAGCTACTTTATTGCGATGCACAGAGAAGATGCCCTCACTGCTCGCGGCTTTAGCAATCGCGCGCTGTATTACCGAAACGCAGATATTGAATTCTCCCTCAACCTTCGCCATTCCAATGGGCGTTTATTGCAGATGGACTTACCGCTTGAACAAGATCGTCATCACGGTTACCACGACACAGATCCTGAATATCGCGATGCCCAATCAAAGAAGAATTACGACCGCATTCTCGAGCGCTTCAGAGGCAAGACTGCAATATTGAGCCCACGCAGGTAGCCTTAGAACATGGCTGACTTACGCGATTACACATCACTACGTGTGGGAGGCCCTGCCGAAAAGTTTGTAGAAGTAGGAACTGAAGCACAGATCATTGCCGCCATTGAAGCTGCAGGAGATTCACCGATACTTATTATTGGTGGAGGTACAAATATCCTCGTTGCCGATAGTGGGTTTGAAGGAACAGTTATTCGAATTACTAGCCACTCGATGCAAGCAGAAATCGATGCCTGCAGCGGTGCAACGCTCACTATCGGCGCAGGCGAAAATTGGGATGAATTTGTTTCAACTTCAATCACCCGTGGCTTTGCAGGACTTGAAACTCTCAGTGGAATTCCCGGAAGTGTGGGCGCAGCACCCATCCAAAATATTGGAGCTTATGGCCACGAAGTCTCTGAATTTATTACGCGAGTGCGCACATATGATCGCCAAGCTAAGGCGCTGAAAACATTTACCAACTCTGAATGTGAATTCTCATATCGCAACTCGCACTTTAAGGCCCATCCTGGTCGCTATGTCATCCTTGATGTGCAATTTAATCTGCGTATCGGTGAAGTATCGACAGCTATCATGTATGCAGAGTTAGCAAAGAAGTTAGGCATTGAAGTGGGAGAAAAAGCCCCCGTTGATGTGACCCGTAAAGCGGTCCTCGAACTCCGCGCTGCTAAGGGAATGTTGCTCAATCCAAGTGATCGAGATTCTTGGTCTGCAGGTTCTTTCTTCACCAATCCCATTGTGACAAAAGAGATTGCTGCACAACTTCCTGAAGGTGCACCACAGTGGCCAACAGCAGATGGCATGGTCAAGACAAGTGCTGCATGGCTGATTGAACATTCAGGTGTGCATAAAGGCGATAGCCATGGTGGTGCGCGAGTCTCAACAAAGCATGTCCTTGCGCTGACTAATGCCGGAAATGCGACAGCAACAGATATTGCAGAGCTAGCAAAGAGCGCTCAGAAGAGCGTCTTTGAGAAGTTTGGAATTACTTTAGAGGCAGAAGTAAACCTCATTGGAATTACTCTGTAAGAAGTTTTTTAATACGTCCAATACCTTCCACGATATCTTCATCGCTTGTTGCATAAGAAAAACGAAGGTATCCAGAAGGCCCGAATGCTTCACCAGGAACTGCAGCAACTTCAACTTCATCCAAAATGATTGTTGCAAGCTCTGCCGATGTGTTCGCCACTTTGCCTCGAATTGTCTTTCCAAGAACACCCTTTACTGATGGATATACATAGAAAGCACCTTGTGGCATCGGGCATTCAAATCCTGGAACTTCATTGAGTAGACCAACAATAAGTTTGCGGCGACGATCAAATGCCACACCCATTGTGTGAACTGCATCGAGGTTGCCGGTAAGGGCAGCAATTGCTGCACGCTGTGAAACGTTAGAAACGTTTGATGTCAGATGTGACTGCAAGTTTGTTGCGGCCTTGATGACATCCTTTGGCCCGATCATCCAGCCCACGCGCCATCCAGTCATTGCATATGTCTTTGCAACACCGTTCACAATGATGCAGGTATCAGCAAGACCTGGAACTAATACAGGAAGTGATGGGGCAGTGGCGCCGTCATAGAGCAAGTGCTCGTAGATTTCATCAGAGATAACCCAGATGTTGTTCTTGAGCGCCCACTCGCCAATCGCCTTTGCTTGTGCAGGTGTATAGACAGAACCAGTTGGGTTTGATGGCGAACAGAAGAGCAGCGCCTTTGTCTTGGGTGTGCGAGCAGCTTCTAGTTGTTCCACAGTAACTAGGTAGTTCTGTGATTCATCTGCAAAGACTTCAACGCTCTTTCCACCAGCAAGTTTGATTGCTTCAGGATATGTAGTCCAGAAAGGAGAAGGAAGAATTACTTCATCGCCTGGATCGATAATCGATGCGAATGCTTGGTAGACAGATTGCTTTCCACCATTGGTGACAAGTACTTGATCAACAGTGATGTCGTAATTCGAATCTCGCTTTGTCTTTGCAACGATTGCTTCGCGCAGTTCTGGAAGTCCTGGTGTTGGTGTGTAGCGATGATTTGCAACTACCTTTGTTGCAGCAGCTGCTGCCTCAACAATGTAATCAGGAGTAGGAAAATCTGGTTCGCCAGCGCCAAAGCCAATAACTGGTCGACCAGCTGCTTTGAGCGCCTTTGCCTTTCCATCTACGGCCAAAGTGGCTGACTCTGCGATAGCTGCAATTCGTGCGGAGATTCTGCTCATGGGGGAAGTCTGCACTATTGCAGGCTCGCTTTGCGCGCTCAGAATGCGTGGCCCCGCCTGTTCGGATTTTTGCCAGTTTTACTCAACGCGCCCCCTGCCCTTACACTTCGACGCTCACGATGAATTTCTTCCTCGCCTTGGCGCGCCTGAAAATTCGTCGCGAAGGGCAATAGCTCAATTGGCTAGAGTTGCCGTCTCCAAAGCGGCCGGTTGGGGGTTCGAGTC